>NZ_QUCG01000030.1:0-42836 GCF_003473645.1 Prevotella sp. AM23-5
AAATTATAGTGTTGCGGAATTAAGGATCATATCATCAACTTCTTGGTTGATTCTACTGAAGTTTTGTGAGAGCATTCGCTCCTTGGCATCAGGAGATTCAAATACATAGAACTTCGGAAGAGGATAGTTTGCATAGTCTGCTTCCTCTTTCTTTATCTCGTCCATGTCGAAGTTGGTCTTGCAGAAGAACTTGGAAGTCTTGAACTCCTCAGCTTTCTGGATATCCATGGCCCCCTTTCTACCTGTCTTTGTAACAGTGAAGTCTCTAGCTGTCTGACCGCAAATCCATCCAGATGCCATATCTGAAATTTTGGAGGCAGGAACCAGGCTATCCATATTCTCATTGAGATTGATGGATGTCCTGTCTCGGTCAATGGTGATACCTTTCTTCAACTGTACCACCTTTCCGAAAATATCTCCGGACAGCCAGTCTAAGGTATCTTTACTTCTCGCAGAACCACTGATTACATTACCAACGGTAGTGATAATCTTATCTTTTCCTACCTTACTATAGTCAGCTTCAAGCTGTGGAAGTTCCTGGAAACCTAATGTCACTGCTACCTTGTTGCTTCGGGCAGTTCCTATCAGACGGTCTATCTTATGGAAATATAAGGTTGGCAGCTCATCTACGATGATACTAACAGGAACATTCTTGCCCTGTCCACTGTTCACTCGTGTTACAAGACGGTTCAGAATCAATGCGTTCAATGCTCCCACGATGGATTCCATTTCTGGGTCATTGGCTATGAGAAGGTAGCTTGGACTCTTAGGGTCTGATACTTTTAGGTCAAAGTCATCGCCACTGAATACCCAATAGCTTTCTTTTGTGGCCAATCGAGAGATTTGAACTCTAAGTGTACCAATCATACCTTCCAACTGTTCCATGGCCTTGTTCTCAAAGGCTGTTTGGAACGGACCAAGAAGTGGTGCCACCTCTGTATCTGTATTCAACACCTCAAAGATTTCCTTGTAGTCGTGGTTGAGGAAGGATAGGACATGAGGCATGTCGGAGTATTGCCCTTTCCAATAGGCTGGCTCCACAAGTTTGTCTGCTTGTCCCAGACATCCTTTTGCATAGACCCTACCTGTGAGTCGTTGGTGGAATGTTCCTTCAACTTGCTCGTATTGGGCATCAAGGATATTTCCGTCTTTGTCATAAGGCACTTTGTTGTAGTTCACAAAGAAGTAAATGCAAGCGGCGAGGAAGTTGGTTGCAGACTTCTGGAAGAAGTCATCACTACCGCCGCCTCCCTTTTGTCCTTTTTGCAAGGATTCTACCAAAGTCTCGGCTGTTTCCATTGCAGCAGCCAAGTTGCTGATGTACTTTTGCTGAATAGGATTTACTCTTCTGGAATACTCTACATTGACGAAGTTTATGATGTTGAACTTACAGTTCGCAGGAGTGTTTCCGGCAGCTTGGTTCTTCCTGTAATGGTAATAGAGCTTGGTTGCTAGGGTAGGGAACTTGTAGTCATATACTACCATGGCAAAGCCTTTCTTGGAGTGTTGTCTTATATATGGTTCTATCACAGAGAATGTCTTACCACTACCTGGTGTACCTACTACCCATGTTCCTCTGAAGGGATTGATGATGTTTATCCATCCATGGCGAAACTTGCCTCGGTAGTAGTAGCGCATAGGTATGTTTACGGAATACTTGTTTTCCACCAATTCTTCTGCTTGCTCGAAACTCTCGTTCTCGAAGTTGAAGCGGTCTTTCAACATACCATCCCTGAAGTATTTGGAAACATTGTCAAGTGCAACATGGATGAGCACTGTTCCTATGATGGATGCTGCCATGTAGAACCAAATGTTTGTTTTGAGAATCCAAATTCTACTATGCCAATCCCAGTTATATAAGAATACAGATAGAGTAACAAGTAACAATCCTATGGATATTGGCCAAAAGACCATCTTTCTGGCATCAAACTCCAACTGCTTCTTGTTCTTTGTTCCTATACAGGTGATGATGACCAACATTACAGTCACCAGTTTACTGAAAGGCAAATACTGATATACAGACATTCTGTGAAGACGAGAATGAATGTCTGTGATGAGACCTCCCAAGAAATCCAAAGCGGATGGATCGAGGGCATACATGAAAAACTCTAGCACCAACGATACGTAGATGGCTACTCGAAATAGGGTGTAGAGACCTTGAAGTTCTTTCGATTCTTCCATTATTTTATTCTTATTTCTAATTCATTACGCCACGAGCCTTTCTTGCCCATCTCTTTTGGCATTCTGTGCTGATGGTGTACATGCTCTTTGGTTTATAATATTTTCCTCTCAGTTCATACCATGAATCCATAAGGGTTGTATAGCGCAAGAGGCGATTCAGCTTTCTTATCTTATAATTCATGCTCTGAAGGCTTTTTCTGACTCTGCTAATGCAGTCAATTCTTTCTTTTTCTGTCATCTTGCTGTTCTTGTCCTCGTCCTTGCTGATAGGAAGAAGCTTTTCTACATCTGCAGCTATCTGGATGCCGTTGTCTATGATGTCGCTGTAGATATGGCTTCTTGATTTTGACAAGGCAACGGCAAGGGTGTTAGCTGGACAAGAGAGCGTAAAGGATTTCAATTCCTTGATGTTCTTTACAGCGTGGTCAACCTCAAAATAGATGGCGTAAATCTCTGCTGCTATAGTGAGAATGTCATCGAAGCTTGTCAAGTATTTGTTGAACTGATTTTGAAAATTATTAATCTTGTCCACCTCTTCCTTGGACATGATATGTTCGCCAGCGTTCAAAGTCAAAACAGCATCTTGTGCAACTAAGGCTTTGGTTGCAGTCTTGGCATACAGCTTGAACATTCCTGCTCTCACTGGATCCGGACCATTTTGTGAATGGGCAGGATCGGGGAACATAAAAAATGCAGTGACTGCTAATATTAGAATATTACTTTTCTTCATAATGATGCTTTTTATGTTTTACCATCCCCAAGGTTTGCTGTTTTGTCGTTCTTTATAGAACTTGGCTACTATTTTCATGGCGCGAGACTGCCTTTTCCTGGCTTCCTCGGCAAGTGTCTTATTGCTTTTTTGTATCTTTCCTGCAATGGCACGATTCCAAACATCCTCGAAGGAATAGAGGCTGATGCTTAGTGCCAAGGCTCGGAACTTCTTGTTGAGCTGTTCAATCTCGCTATTCAGTTGCCATAATATTTTTGTTCTTTCTGCTCCATTGAGCATATGGCCTTCGCCTTCTCCTGCCACTACTTTCTTTAGCAACCTATAGGTTTTCACCAATTCCACGGCTGTTTCAGCATATAGGTTGTTCATGGAAATCGATGAAGCTATTCCTTGTGGATTGAGCTTGCAAGCTGTTTTTATCTCCCATAAGGCGGAGAGGGTTTGCATCCCTTCTGCATATAAGGTTGTTGCAGCCTTGATGGAAGAAGCAAATCCTTGTGCTGTCTTTAAATAAGAATTATACTTTTGCTCCCAATTCTTCATCTTCGTTTGTGAGTAAACTATGCCTCCCTGGAGAACAAACAATGTATCAAGACAGTGTTGTTGTTGCTTTATTTGTTTGCTTAACAATGCCTCTCCTTCTCCTATGGCTGTATATTCAATTGGATTGGAGGAGGACGCTCCTTGTCCGAACACTTGTACGTTGTACAAAATGACCAGCAAAATGAGGAACAAAATTTTACGAACGATTTGTGATTTCATATATTCCTTTGTTTTTCTTGTTAAACTCAACTCTACATCTTATCTCCGAAACAATGTCATTGCTAGCCTTGATGCCTATCATGTCAAGTTTGGCATTATTGCGGTCACCTGAGTATATGGTGACGGTTTTCAAACCGAAAAGTTGTTGGGGCAAGCTTCTACTTTGCTGGTAGTCAACAACTCTGTATAGCTCCACGTAATCAGTGGAGTGGGAGAACACCCCATGAAGGATAATGATTTGTTCTCCTGTGATGATATATTCCATTCTTGCAAGATAAACTAACTTGAAAAGAAGGTGGAACAATAGCAGGATGCAAGCATAGATAGCCCACTCATGATAGGCGAAACTACAAAACTTGTATATCCATATACTAGCAACAAGGAGGCACAAAGAACCTGTCTCATTGATTATGTATTGAAACCAATGAGGACGCAACGTAACCGTGCGAAACATAAATATGGTTTTGTTCATATCTCTTGTATATTTATATTTTATTAAAGGGATGGGAAGCGTTATCTTCCCATTCCCATACCTTCGTTCTGACCTCTACCTGGTTGCTCTGCCAAGCTTTCATATACGGCCGCAGACACTGCTTGTGGAGATACGACACCTGGTTTATGGAAAACTGGTGCTGACTCGTATATCTCTGGGCGAGGACGAGGTGGTGCGGACAAACCTGCCACTACATCCGCTCCAACAGTGACTGCTGCAAGGATGGCTGCGCCAAGATTGAAGCGGCTCTCAGGCTTGGTCTTCATCTCTACCTCTGGAAAAATCTTGTCGAAGAGCTTCATTCTTTGATAGTCGTTGATGGCAAGGAACTTGTCATACTGCTTTTGGGTAATCTCATGGGAAAAGACATTTCCATCTATTACTGCAGTCATCTTGTATTTCCCTTCAACGGCATTGCCATTGGCATCTTTGATTCTCTCTACTGCAATATCTCCGACTTCTGTAGCCCTGCCATGCTCTCCGCTTCGCTTCCATTCTTTGCTCGCCTTGATGTTATTGAGTGATTCACCGTTTATACTGGCATCGCCAAGAAGGTTGATTTTCGTTTGTTCTCGAAGGTCGTTGAGGTTGATTACTTCCTTTCCATAGAGAACAGTTTCCTTGGTTCTGGTTTCTACGGAAGGTAGTTTGCGAGGATCGGGATTCTCTTTGAGCATTTGCCATATCTCGCTGTCAGACGGCATCTTTACATCCTTTCCCTTTGCCTGTCCATAGTCTTGAAGCTTTTGAAGACCTTTCTTTATGGCATCGAAACGCTCTTGTTCTGATGTGTTCGAAGAAGTGATGATTTCATAGCCAAGTCCTGCTGCCTTTAAGTCTTTCAACACTTTTGCAAGTGAAGGAGGAATATTGGCATTTTGACCTCTAGTGTAACCACCCTGATAGAGGGTATTGCTTGCCACCACCTTCATCTTTTCCTTGTTCTCGTCTGTAAGTGGAATCATGTTGGTAAGCAACTTCGCACGTTCCTCGTCTGTGGAATATTTGAAGTTGTTGTACTGAGCTTCAGTAATCTTGAAAGACCACATGCCAACATCCTTGTTGGTTCTTACGTTCATCAGATAGTTGCCAGAAATCTCATCTTTCCACGCCGTGGCACTCGTGATTACTGCTGAGGACTTTTCACTGACAAGGCTGTAGTCACCATTTAAGGCAACAACTCCATTGGCTGTGGTGAGGTTTCCTGATTTCACGTTATCTTGCAACTCTCCGTTGGATGCATTCTTTATCTTTACCTCGTCAAACACTTTGTCAAAGAGTTGAAGACGGTATTTGTCTTCATAATTGATGAACTTCAAGTAGTCTTCCTTGCTAATCTCATGGCTCATGACCTGCCCATTGATGACTGCTGTCATTCTGAAAGATGGTTTCACTCCATCATGGGTAGGATAGGCTTGGATTTCACCAACTGTAACTCTTCTGCCATCCTTCACTGGTAAATAGAACCCTTCGTTTGGGTTGAGTGTTCTACCATCCACAACCCCGATTGAGTTCCATTTGTCAATATATCCCGAATGGTAGTCCTCTCTCATGTTCTGTAGGTCGATGATGTCAGACGTTGTTGTCGTATAGTGTTGGGATGCAACTTCCTTTGCAAAGATTTCCTTTTCTTTCTCTGGTGTCAGATGAATGGAAACATAGTCCTTGGTGTTAAGCTGTTCACGAGTTATTTTGTCGCTAAAGTCAGCTTTTATAACATTGTTCAAGATGGCAAGACGCTCATCGATGCTTACTGCGTTCTTTGTGCTACTTTTCTTACCTGTGTTCTTGAACTTTTCTGCCATCAATTTCTTTACTTCTTCATCGGTAAGACTGTATTGGCAATCCTTGTTTACAGAAGATGACTTGATAGTGAGGAGCTTGTTCTTTTCGTCTATCACTACACCATGGGATGCCAGCAGATGCTGAAAGGTCTCTGGGGTGAGCGTTAAGTCTGGGCTATAGATATCTGATAATCTTTCTGCCTGTCCTTTAGGACGCACCAACTCCTTAGGCTTGCTTTCTACCTTCATGTTGGCAAGGGCATCCTGCTGCTGGTTACCTTTGTCATAGAAGCCATAGCTTCCTGTCTTCAATTCTCCAGGCTTTAATCTACCATCTGGACGGTCTATGACAACTGGCGCACTATTGGCAAAGAAAGGTCGATCATTGATTCTGCGAACGTGATATCTGTCTCTTCCAAACAACATTCCAAAGATTGAGTTGTCGAATCTGCCAAAACCTGGCCCTGAAAATGGACGAAAACGTGGGTCGCCCATATAGCCGTATTCTCCTACGTTGAGTCGATGACCATTCAATCCCATGTTAACAGGAGAATTGGCATTTCTTGCTGCTACAAAGGAACCTGGAATGTAATAATCGTTCTTCACAATAGAAACAAAAGTGTTGTAGGCATTCTTGTCCCATACGGTTGTTCCTCCGTTCATCAAGGCTTCCAACTGCTTTTGGTTGATATTGTAATATCTTGGCTGCGAAGAGTTGTGTGACATGGTGACAAGCTGATAGGTGCCTGTCTCTGTCATTGAAATATGGGCTTGCATACCATTGGCATTCAATACGCTTTGCAGCTGTGGGGCTACATCCGTGGCTCGTGGATTTGTGTTTGTTCTTATGGTTCTCATACCTTATTATATTTATATAGGAAATTTTCCTCTTCCATAATTGCTTATGGAAAAGGAATGATGTATGTTATTTTGTTTCTTCTTTGTACACGATAACACAGGTGTGTCGATTGGCGGTGTATGGTTTGTAAAGGTTGATGCCGCCTCTGCTGATGCCTTGCATCTTGCTTTTATCTACTCCTGCCTTCATAAGTAGCTTGGCAATATACTTTGCACGCTTCACGCTGAGTGCTCTGTTGTGCTTCGGTGTGCCAGTCTTGCTGTCTGCAGCTCCTATAATCTTGACACTTAGATTGTTCTCCTTCACAGCTCCTGCTATTTCTCCTATGTTTACAAGTTGTTGCTTGTCAACAAGGTTGGTGGAGTTTATCTTGAAGAAGAATAGAATAGGTGCGTCCAGTTGAATGCCACTGTTCTCGACGGCTTGTTCTTCACTTGCCATTCTGTCTCTTAGCTTTCGAAGTCCATCAAAACTGTTCTTGGGATAGTTGGTCAAGTCTGTTACGCCTTGGTTGTCTGTGTCTAAGATCTCCAAAACAGGCTTACGTTCATATCCTTGTTTGCCGATACCGATGGTGAGTCCAACGGTTGCTTGGAAAAGGTTGTCACCGAAATGCTTGTTTTCCCCTAAACCATCAAACTTTTGGTAGGTACTGGTTCCTCCCAACTCGGCGGTAACGTGCAAGCGATTGGTTGCCCTGTAACTGCAGAGTAGGCCGTATGAGAGGGCAAACGGAATATGGTGTAGCTCTGAGTTGTGAATTACACCAGCTCCAATATATGGAACCAAGTCCCATCTTGGAAGTGGATCGTAGGTGGTTCTGTAGAAACTCGATACGTTGAGCATCAAGTCTCCATGGTAATTTTGGAACTTCATGGCTTCATCGATTGCATTTGTGAACTTGAACCCTTGGTACACCAGGCGTGTTCCAAAGAAACGTGAATGCCATTTACCCAAACTGAATACCATGGTAGGACGTGTATGGCCAAAGAAGTCTGTGCATCCTACTGGTGCTCCAGAGAAGGTGGACATACCAGCCTTGATGCTGCCAAACCAATTGCTACCTATGCTGGATAACTTATATTTCTCTTGTCCGGAAAGGAATGGCTTGCTGTCTTTCTTTTCAGTTCTGCCATTGGAGAAAGAGGATGCCTTGATATATTCCTTCTCATTCTCTCCATAAACTACCTGTGCCTTGGCTGTGCTGCCTATTACCAATAAGGCTGCCAGCAAAATCTTTAATTTCTTCATTTTATTTATTATTATAGTTTTGTCTTATGTTACATTTTCTCAGCTTCTATATCGTATAGATAAAGCTTATGTTGAAGAATGATGCTCTCGCATTTCTTCACATAGTCTTTTCTAGTCGCATAGCCTCCTGCCTTGATTGCGACAAGCCAGTTGTGATAGTCGGTTGGCTTGTATCGCCAACAGCGAGCGTATCTGTCACTCATCAACAACCTGGAATGATACTCGATGCTTTCCTCTGCCGAGGAGAAATTGCAGAATTTCTCGTTTTTGCGGTCATCATCATGAATGCTGTAGGGTAGGCCTCTTCTGAGCCAGTTGCTGTTGGCCTTTATTCCAAAGAAATTATAGCCTATTTGTGCCAGGCTGCTGTTTCCCCATCTGCTTTCAAACGCCATCTGTGCCAGTATAACAGAGGCTGGTATGCCGTATTTTCTTTGTTGGCGCATGGCCGCTTGGGCATAATGCTTGATGAAATCATCGGGCGTAAGCTCTTTGTCTTCGTCTATCTTCAATGCCTTGATGGCTTTCTCTCTCGTCTCTTTTATGTAAAGAAGCAAGTCGTATGGGTCTTCCAAACGGCCCCGAAGCCTACAGGTGATATGCAGATGTGGCCCAGTGGAGCGTCCTGTAGTTCCGCTGATGCCTATTGGGTCTCCTGCATAGACCTTCTGGTTGTCGCTCACCCAAATTTCAGATAAATGGCAATAGCTTACCGTGTAATCGCCATACTGCATGGTGATATATTTCCCAGAGCCACTGTCGTAGCCTACGCCTTTCACGTAGCCATCGAACATGGATAGTACTTCCTCGTATCTTGCCCTAAGGTCAAGTCCCTTGTGTTGCTTGTGCTTCCCTGTGAAAGGATCAACCCTACTGCCAAAGGTGGAGTTTATCCTTATGCTTTCCAAAGGAAAACTCACACTTAGGTATTTGTCTATCCAGTAGTCCTTCATGTCTTTCTTTCCTTGCGCCATCCCCATCGGGGAATGGCAACATAGGAGAAATAGTAAAAATGAAAGAAATCTAATCATGCCTTATTCTTTATATAATAATACTTCTTTAGCTTGCAAAAGTAATATGAATGGAAGAAATTATGGGCGTAAATATAAAATAGCTTTTTATTTAACATATTCTTTTTCTAAAGACTTTTGTGTAAATTATTATAAATGAGGCTGCTCGCCCCCTTTAACCCCTCGGTGTTTTCAGGTATAGATTATTAAGGTTGAAGGCTATTTGTAGCAAGAGCTTTGATTTGGATAGGGATAAAATCTATGTTAAATAAAAAGGTATATCGTATTTGTGGAAAGCCTTGATAAGAAAATGTGTACTTTTGCCGAAAACTTTAAACAAGAATAAGATTATGAACGAATTGACATTTTCTGAAAGCGAAATTCCATACGAGGAGTTGGCTAACTTCGGACTCTCACAGGAAATGATAGACGACTTTCCTGAAAGTATTATGAATAAGTTCCTTTCTGGGCAAAGAACTCCCTTGCTCCCTATTGAGAGAGCTGATTTTGATGGAGTTGTCCACAAGGATTTTGCTCGAATCCGCTTACAGCAAACAGAGGATGGGCTTCATCCAGTGTTCTTGCCTCTCATCGCAAAGAACAATCTTGAGTATTTTACGGAGGAACAGAAAACCGCTTTGCAAAACGGACAAGTTTTGAAGGTGTTGCTACCGTCGAACAATTCCTGGAACTATGTGCAGCTCGATGGGGCTACAAATGCTACCATTTCTGTAAAGGCAGACATCATTGACCAGAACTTATCTACATTGGCTAACAAGGTGGGGCTTTCTGAAAGTGAGGTTATGGAACTTGAAGAAGGAAAGGTTGTTACCAAGGGAGAGGAAGGCAAGATGTTTTCTGCCGGCATCGACTTGAACGAGGAAACTGGAATCCGTAGTGTCAACGGTGATGCTCAAAAGTGGCAGGAGGAAAAAGATGGCAACGTGATGCTAGACAAGTATAACTTTGGCATCTATGGCTGTTGGACAAAGGATGACAAAGGCATGCTTTCTTATGTCCCGGAGGATGAATATTCCGAGGAGATGTGTGTGGCACAGGATGCTGCTATAGAAAAGGCTAAACAAAGTCGTGGAATACATATGTAATTAAGGCTAGATTATATGGAAATTGTAGGTTTTGTGGACGAGGAACGCCTGAATGGTATGTTCCTGTCGAGAGATATAACGGAATTGGATTACGTGAAGCATCATTCCCAAGGAATGTTGGATGCTTACTTTTCCTTCATTGCCGACAACAACCTTCCTGATAACAACACTTCTGCAACAAAATTCCTGGAGGAAGAAAATGTCAGCTATGGAAATGAGGAGGATGAAGGGAATGATAATCAACAAGAGGAAGTGGATGTGCCTTCTTATGTTGACATCTACCGAAAGTGGGTAGATGAAAATGAAAAGGTGAATATTCTCCTTACTGGGTGTGAAGAGGCTGCTATTGTTACGCTTTGGAGATACAATAATCCAACTGCGAGCAAAACGGACTGTGCCGTTCAAACGCATCTACTAGAAGACAAGGTCATCGAATGGTGGGACACCATTGATTTTGTCAAGGGTGCAATGGGAGACGGACACTTTTCTTTGATAAATCCAACTTTGGCAAATATCAAAGAATTGATTTTTGATGCGGCCAATCAGGCTTGCATGGAATAGGTTTTACGATAACAGTAAATAGAGTTTTTCATAAATGTAAAGTTAAATGTCAGTCCCTCGCTGCTTGTGAAAGTAGCGAGGGATTTCTTTATCTGTGCATATGTCTCTTCTCTTGCCTAGGAACTTCGTCACTTTGCTCCTGGCTTTCGTTGGAGCTTTGTTTTTGGTCTGGGGCAAGGTTTTCTTGGCTTTCAACAATGCCGTTACCGTCAATATCTACTTCTACTGGCGTGGAAGAACGGAGGTCAATGTCTTGGTTTCCTCCTTTTTTGAGAATGTCGATACGTTGCATGATGATCTGCGACGCAACATCTGCAGAAGATAATACTTGCTTGGTGTAGCTAGGGTCTTTTCTTAGACGCTCTTTCCACATGGATGTTTGCTGTGGCGTTGTTACATCAAAGTGGTTCTTTTGACCAAGGATGACACTGCCAACCAAGGAAACCAATTCTTCTCTGGATAGTGACTCGAAGCTGGTCTTTCTTGCCTCTGCCTTTCTGGTGCTTCTTGTCAGTCCCATTCCTAAGTCTCGATAGAAATCTTGCTCTTTCTCATAGTGTTGAACAGGTGCCACATGGATGGTGTCGTTCTTTGCACTGTAGGAGGCAAGGCTAGGCTTACCATCGAAGGCAATGGCTGTCTGCCATGCTCCTTTGCGGAGTAGTTGGCCCAGTTCGTTACTTTGCTTATAACGATTGGAGGCAATGCTATCTACCTTTAAATCCTCGTATTCCTTAGGATGCAAGATAGGATAGTTGGTTTGCTCGATGTTATATAACTCTGTTACACCAACTTCTTCTATGATAGGGAAGAAGGTGGCATCTGACTTCACCAGCAAGTTGTTTGCCTGGATATCTTCCTTGCTTATATAAATAGGTAAGGTATAGGCGTTCTTTTCTGCGTCCAAGGTCAGCATGAAAGAATCCATTCCTTGGTATGCCTTCTTGCTTAGGTCGCATGGAACCTGCTTGTCGCTCTTTATCCATGGCATATCGCCATAGGTGAGTTGAAGGGATAGCTTATCAGCCATCATCTCTCCATAACGCTGATAGGCCGCTCTTTGCTCTACTTCTGGACGATGCCATCGACCATTGTCTTTTTCCTCTACGGAAACATAATATGGCTTGGTCTTGCCCTTTTGTTGAGCGACTTCTTCATAATTGAGAGGGTAGAGACCTTTGGTGTATTCATACAAGACTCTATCTGCTATTTCTTCTGCGGATGTATAGTGAATGTGCAAAAAGTCAGACATGACATTCCAGAACTTTGAAACGGCATTGTTCATTTGAGTGACGGCCTGGGTCTCTGCGGTCTTCTCGTCCATACTCTTGTTGCTAGCAACAATTTCCTTAAGCTTTGACTCCAAACGCTCTGCGCCTCTTCTTCCAGAATAGGTGGCAAGGACTTCCTCGGCAATGTCATCGGTGGCAATAAGCTCGGTGTGGAGGTCTCTTACTTCGTTCCAGAGGTTCGACTTTTTCATCATGCCTACGACATTCTTCCATTCTTTCCAGTTCCTGTCTTGCAGTGCTTCCGCCCACAAGTGGGTGTACTCATGTACTGGTGGCTCAAAGCCCTTTGCCTCAGGATAAAGGTAAATCTTTCCTTGATAGGTGAAGCCCAGTAGCTTGCCGTCAGGAGTGCGTAGTTCTTTATGCTGCCTTCCTCTAGGGGATATGTTTATCTCGTTGGCATTGGCCAAGTCGGTGTATTCTCCTCTGTCCAGGAGGTCGAAGATTCCTTTGCCAATGTTCAGAAGGCGTTGGCGGTCTGGATTGTCATAAACGTATTCCTTTACTTGGGAATGTTTGTTTGCCTTGAACTTTGTTTCGGGAGAATCTTCTACTTTTATAACGATAGAATATCCTTCGGCCGCTCTTCCTCCTTTTTTGATGATGCTGAGTGCGTTAGCTCGATGATCAGAAAGACGGACTGTTGTTTTTTCTCCTTTGTCGTTGGAAAAATTAATATATTCAGAAACTTGAACATCTTTACCGTGAGGGTGTAACCCTATGCCTTTATATAACTCTTTTGTAAAATTGCTGGCGTTAATGCCTATATTTGTATTAAAAGATGTTATAAAATGGGCTAAATTCCCAAGAAATAGATACTTAGATGGAAATTTTTTATTATCTTTGCCATCAGAAGGGGCAACGCTCTGTGCGCCATCAGGAGACGTTCCTGATGGGAGGTACCCACGACGGTGGGAGTCGGCTGAGTTTCCAATATTGGATTTGAGAGATTGCTCCTTTCCTAGACGGTGCAGTTCTGCGATTCGCTTGTCGATTCGTGAGATTGCATCGTCTTTTTCTTTTTCCGTCAATCTCTGTGGCGCAACCTGTCTAGAACTCTCTTCCTTCACTTTCTTAGGTGCATAGTTTACATTGCCAAAGAAGGACTTAATGGCTTTTTGGTCAACTTCTTCGGCATTTATGTTCTTTACCTCTTTGAGGTCATTCTGTTTGGAAGCGGCTTCTGCATCCTGTAGTGATTCCTTTGGTGACTCTCTTTTTGTGGCTACAGGTACAGGTTTGACAGGAGTCTGACCTCTTGCCTCGATATTCAGAATTCTGTCAAGTTTTTCTAGCTTGCTCACTTTATTTGTGTCGATGACACCATCATGGTCTTTGTAAGCTTCAACCATATTTTGTAGTTCTTGCTTGAAGTTCATGAATGATGATTGAAGGTCTGCTATGAGTTCAGCTTTGTCTTCTGCAGCTAGTGGCAAGGTTCCTTGGGCGTAGCTTGAATATTCCTCCTCGGCACTATAATATGTACCGTAAAGGCTATCTACTTTGGAACCATGTGGAAGAAGCTCCTTGTTTCCGGACAGAATGTCCTCTTCGTCCTCCATAGATTCCACATAGTCCTTCATCTTGGGGATGCTCAACTCCTTTCGAAGGCGAGATTGCTCATCCAAACCCTCGAAAAGCAAGGCTTGCATTAATTCAACGCTTTCTTTTCCATGCAACGGAATTTCCTTGTGGGTGTTGAGATTGAAAGCTATAACTCTGCCGTCGTTGGTAGCAGTAACGGCATTGACTGTTCCCTCTCTAGCTTCAAGCAAAGGGGTGTTGTTCTCCTTGGCAAAGATTTTGTCTTCACCAAGTTTGTTGCCCAGAACATTCACTAGCGAACGAGTTAAACCATTAACCTTCTCGTTATTTATTGCATGTGCAATGCTGTTGAGCAAACTCTTTGCTTTGTATGCGTTGTCCTCGTTGATGGTAATGCTACTTAAAGCGTTGCTGTGGTTGGTGTAAACGCTAACTTTAATATCCTTTTCACTGGTGAGTGACCATGAAACTGGAATAACTTTTCCATCGAAGAAACCTACAGGGTGGGCTGTGCGTAATTCCATAGGAATACTGCCACCTATTGTTGGGGGATAGGTTTGGCGCAAAAGATTGTGCATTCCTTTGTAAAGCTCCTTGCCGTCTTCGAAGTTGGCAAGTTTCTCTTGAAATTCCTTTTGTCGCTCTTCTTCCATGATGGTATATTTTTCATTCAGCGACTTATGAAAATCAGCGTAGGCAACTTTTTCTTCGTTTGAGGAAAGACTACCATCTTCCCATTTCTTCAGAACAAGACTTGGGGCATCAAAGATCAGTTTTCCTCTGTCATAGGAGTCAATCTTAATGATGCTTTTGTCATTATTGGACACAAAGTATTTGCCTACAAGGCTTTGTGCCTCGTAGTCTTGCGCCATGTTCTCGTATCGTTCTGGAAGTTCATATCCTCGCTCCTTCAGAAGTAATAATCTTCCAATCTGTCTGTCTTTTGTGTCAGGTGTGAGCTTTCCGTCTATCCATGTAGCCATCAATCCATTTTGCCATTTGACGGCGGCAAACTTTGTAGGGGATGATTTATCCTTTCCTTGTTCAAATGCCCATTTGCCAATGGAAACAGCCCATTGGTCAATAAGGGAACCCTCTTTGTTTTGTGAAAGATACTCTAGCTCTTCTGGACTGTAGAAATGGTTCTTTGGGAAAGGCTTCACTTTTGGGGTGGTATGTTCTTTTGCTCCACCGAATAGCTTCTGCCATCCGCTCAGAAAATTGCTGATGATGTTTTGCTTTTCTTCTTTTGCCATTATTGCTTGTTTTGTCTTAAACAAACAGGAGGTAGAACCATCTTTTATGATGCCACTATTCCTGTTTGTGTTATTGTCATTTCTTTGGGAATATCATGTGTAGGATGCCAATGGCTCCTACTGCCAAAACTCCAAATATATAAATAAAGTGGAGAAGTCTATGACTGCGCTGTTCCATTTCCATCTGCAGTTTTGTTCAAGTCCCAAGCTGCGATGCTCTTTACCTTGCATTCTATCTGAAGCTCACCTTTGAAGATGCCTAGTTGCAAATCTCCATGAACTTCCACGTACTTCTCTGCAGCAAGGTAATCCTCATGGATAGGGGAGAAGTTTACAAAACTTACCCATGTAAACTCTCTGTTCTCTCCTTCTTTGTCAGAGGAGAACGCTGCGAACGACTGAAAGTCCTTGCCTTTCTTGTCTTTCAGCTCCTTGATGCCTTTCTTGCTTACCTTGCCTCGGAACTCCATGCTTCCCTCCAAACGGTCATTGGTGGTGGACTCGTTTACCTCGATGTTGGAGTCGGTGCGAAGGTTCAGGTAAATGTTACCGTCATGCTTTCTGATATACATTACTCCGCTTACCGTTACCTTTCTACCTGCAGAGTAGGGGGCTACGGTATCTTTGTTGCCTGGGGCTGATACTGTTACCCACACTTCTTTTGCTGTTCCATCCTTGCCCAGCAAAGGAACTATTATGCCGAAGGAGATGAATTTCTCTCCATCCTTACTCTGCTTCTCTTCTGCGGAACTGCTGATGGTTCCACATGCTGTTACGTTACACTTAATCATATTTTTATTGTTTTATATGTTTATATAAGTATATAATTATTTCTTTATTTATGCAAGGCGTTGGCCTTGTTGCTGCTGTTGCTCTGGTGATTCCGCATCAAACTGCATGGATGCCGTTGCCTGTGCCTTTTCTACATCCTGACGAGTCATCTTTACCAGATTGCTGTTTCCCTCGTCTGGCGATTGCTGTTTAAGCTGACTTTGTGCTTCGTCCTCAGCTTCTATCTCCTCGCTGCTTCTCAACTGCATGGCTACTGTAAGGGCGGCAGAGAACAGACTTCCTATAAGTGAAGAGATTGGGTCTCTTCCAGAAAGGTCTTCTCCGTTGTTGCTCATTAGCAATGACAGCCATTTTGTGGGGTCGTTACTGTTGGTGATGGATGCCAGAAGTGCTTGTGTCGGGTCTGACGCTTGTTGCTGATAGGATGGGGTTTCGCCTCCTGCAAACTGCATCTGGCTGCGGTAAGCGGCTAACGCATCGTTTCCATTCTTATCCAAAGCTGTCGCTTGATTACTTCTAACCTCCATTTCTGCAAGGTATAGCTTAGGGTCAAACTTCTCCCAATTCCCATTGGTATTGAGGTATTTTGTCTCAAAATGTAAGTGTGGCCCTGAAGAGCGGCCTGTGTTGCCTGAGACTCCTATTTGTTGACCTGCATTTACAGCTTCACCTTCTTTTACTCCTATTTGGGATAAGTGCATATAGGTTGTTTGTACCTTGCTGCCATCCTGACGGTCATATTCCACAACAATCATGTTTCCTGCTGCTCCATTGTTTGGTTCCACAGCGACAACCTTTCCATTGTCTTCGGTTGCATATACAGGATAGTTTTTGCCTTGCGTGGAGAGGTCTAGTCCTCCATGCTTATGCCCTGGTCTCTGTACTCCAAACTCGGAACTGAGCTTTACGACAGATAAATCAATAGGCAAAGCCCAATTGCCTTGCAAGGGGGGTAGGGTTATAACAGAGGTCATCGACGATTGACCTCTGGCATATCCTGTTGCCAATCCTTGGCTTTGGGCTTGTTGAATGCCTATTTGATCATATTTTCCTAGCCCATACTTGTTGATCTCGGATATGAGCTTGGAAGCATAGTCTGGATCTGTGGCGTAGCCGCCAGCCTTGATGCCGTTTGCCCAAGAAACATAATCGGTGGGCGAATAGTTCTGGCAGTGGCTGTAGCGGGATTTCATCAAGACCTTGGAGTGGTCTTCGATGCTTTCCATCACATTGTTGTATCTGCGGAACTTCTCGTTTGGACGGTCATCGCTGTAATAGTCGTAGGCTCCTGCCCAACTGCTGCCAACCTTTACACCGAAGAAGTTGTTGCTCCTTCTTGCAGGGGTAGATGTGCCAAAGCCGCTTTCCAAACCCATCTGTGCCAAGGTGATGGAGGCAGGAATGCCATATCTCTTCTGTTGCTCGATGGCTACCTGGGCATACTGGCTGTAAAACGCTTGCTTGTCTAATGCCATTTATGATAGTTTTATGAGGGCGCACCTTTAGATGCACCCTCGTGTATTACATATGTAGGCCTGTTCTGTGAGTTTCCGTAACAGTTTCCTGTACCTTGTTCTCAGGGGCAGGCTTTTCCTTAATCTCTACTTTCTCTGATTCGCTAACAGCCTGTTGAGATTGCTCTCCTCCCATGCCTTGTTTCAGCATAGGCTCGAAGATGACGGCGGCCAAAGCCCTCTTGTAGGCTCCCATATCTTCGGCAAGCCACATCTTTTGCCATTGTTGCTTGTTGATAGGAGCTTGTACACGCCGCCCATTGATGGTGGCAAAGATGAGCTTCTGCTTGGCATCCTGTGCGCTCGATGTAATGGAAGGACGCTCTATGAGCTTCATATCCACATCAACTTTCTTAGGGGTGATAAGGTCTAGCTTGGTGTCAGGATGCTTGGTGGCCATCTCGTAATATCTTTGTGCCAGGGCATTGTGGACTATTGCCTGTTTGTCCGTCTTGATTACGTTGTAGAACGTGTTCAAGTGCTCCTTGGCAGGATATACAGAGAAAGAAGGCTCGTTCTCTGGCTTGATGAAGAAGGCATATCTACCGTTGTCATCCTTGATGGCTTGGAAGTTCTTGATGATTACTTCTTTCTTTGGGGCGGCTTGTTTCTCTACATCAAGTGTATGATGGGGAACCAACTCATACTGCTTCAAGTTGTTGAGCGTGACTTCTTTCCCTTGGAAATAGGAGTTTGGCTTATTCAATCCAAGTGAACCACCGGCATTATAGAACCTCACATCGTCAATGCCTTCTTTCTTCAAGGCTATGGTGATTCTGTCCTTTCTCATGCCAGGAACCTCGTTGTTCACTTCCAAGGATGCTCCAGCAGGGAGAATGACATCTGCTTCTTTTCGCAAGATGTCTTTTACCACTACTATTTCCTTGGTCTCTATGTTTGGCAGCTTGGCCAAGTCTTGGGAGATGGAATATTTTGATGGTTTCTCCATCGTCTTTCCTGGAAGCTGTCCACGGATGGATTCATAGTCAACCTTTCGCTTTGCCACAAGGTTGTCAATGGTCTCTACAGCATTGTTCACATCTCTTTCCACTATTCCCAAGAGTTTTGGATTTTCCTTAATCTCTCGGTCCCAATAAGGAATAAGTTTCTCATTCTCCTTTGAGAGTATGGCAGGAAGTCCCTGGCGAGCCATCATAACTCCTGCTGCAAGTTCTCTCACAAGTTGCTCATGCTTGGCATCGTCCTCTGGGAGGAGGTTGTTTCTGCCCGAACGGTCAAGACGGTTCTCTGTACCTGTGGCTGCAACCACGGCTCTGTAGATGTCGTTTGCTTTGTAAAGGGCATCCATCTTTTCATTTCCAACTTCGCCTTTCATGCCGCTTACGACAATCTTGTCTTCCTTGGAATCGTATTTGGCATCTTGCAAAACCATCACTCGCTCATATTGCATACCGCTTTGCTTGGCCACTTCCTTGGCTGTGGCGTATGCTTTGTTCAGTATTGCCTTTGCGTCGAAGCCTTTGCTGACAGTCTTCTTTGTTTCCAACTGGTCGCAGATGGCTACTCGTTCTCCTGCTCGGATGAGTTTTGGAAGGTAGGTGTCAAGTGCTTGATGTGGAAATCCTGCAAGATGGAAGTCTTTACTTCCATTCATCTTGGTCAAGGTGATTCCCAACACTTCCGAACCTCGCTTGGCATCCTGCTTGTACATCTCATAGAAATCGCCAATGCGGAACAATAGAAGTGCATCGGGATGCTTGCCCTTCAACTCTTTCCATTGTTTCATAATAGAAGAGTATTTCCCTTTTTGCTCTTTCTCGTTTTGTGAAAGCTGCGATCCCTTGGTCTTCAGAAGTTCCACGTAAGCGTCATGGTTGTTGGCGTTCATGGTGGTTTGCTCCACATTGTAGATGTTCTGCACAACTCGTGTGGCATGTTTGGTATAGAAAGACTTCTCGTCATCAGGAAGTTTGTCAAACTGCTTGCTGGTGATGACTTCGTCCTTATCCATGGCGTTCTGATACCCCCAACTAGTCCAATGGAACTCCATGCCTTTCTCGTTCTGCTTCACAGGCATGTGGTTCTCCTTGGCAGGATTATAATAAGTATAGACATTCGTCTTATACTTGTTGGCATCCGAATTGAGGTTCATCATGATGTTGTTGTAGGCCGTGATAGGTGTGTGGGTGTTGATGAACTCTGCATTACCTTTCTGGGATTTGTTCATCCAAATTCCCTCATTCTGCTTGGCAGCAGATAATGCTCCAACGAGAAGGGCTGCATGGGTAAGGGCTTTGGCTGTCGCCTCGCTGGCCTCTTTTGATTCCTCTTTTTTCTCTTGTTGCTCTTTCTTCTCTTCTGCTGCGGCTTGATTTGCCTTGTCCTTTTCCTGCTTGTCTTTCTCGGCTTCTTGCTTATGGTGTTCCTTGTGAACCTCTTCTTTCACAATGGATGAAGCCTTTTTCTCAGCTTCTTCCATAGGAACGCCTGTGGATGCTATCTGTTTGGCCTTACCTACGACATCTGTCTGGATATTGCTGTCTTCACGAGGAGTTTTCTTTTCCTCGCTCGCCTTTTTTGCTTGATATTTAGTTGACAACTCTTTGTATATGGCAGACATGTTTTCTGCCTTGCTGAGAGCAAAGTCGTAATCGTGGGCATAAGTTTCTATGAAAGAACCATCATTTAACTTTTCTCCTACTATGACTTTGTTGTCGCTAGCGTCATAGTGGTAATCTAGAACCTTCCCATTCGGCATAGTGAATTGAGGTGTCAAGTCTTCTCGAAAGCTCTTGGCTACAGCCTTTGCCTCTGGGGATGGAATCTCTACTAAAGGCTTTACGCCTTTTTCCAAGCCCATCTGCTGGTCTATGAACTTCACTGCATAGCTCGGTGTATCTGGCATACCGTAACGCTCGATGGCCTCTCGGATGTCATTCTCACTGTACTTTCTCAACAAGTTGTAGGTTCCACCTACTGAATTGTTATATACAACAGCATAGTTCTCATCATCAATGAGAACATCATCGCCATAGTCTGGTGTCATGCTGGTCTCTACATGCTCCAAGTCCATGCTGTCACCTTGATCATATTCTTTCGCCAGGGCAAGGATGCCTTCATAGTCCTCGGCATCCTTTAGTTTGTCAAACTCGGCGGTCTCGGATTCCATCTGAAAGTAGTTGTAGGACGAGAAATATTTTTTCTCATCCTTTGGGTCAAGCTGTATGGTCTGACCTTGCTCCTGGTAGTCATTTCGAGAAAGAACCTTGTTCATATTTTCTTTTTCCATGAGAAATTCTTTTCCAAATTTTTCCTCGATGTTGTTATGGTAGGAGGTTACCACCTCCTCGGCTTGTTTGATTCGATGAACAATTTGGCGTTTTGCGTCATTGTCCACAACATCGGGATATAATGCGTTGATGTTTGAATACGCTGCCTCTATGTTGTAGAGGCTTCTGCCTTCCTTGTGGCTATAGCGGAGGTTAGGCAAGAGGTCTGCTCCTGCTTCTATGATTTCCTTGTTGGATGCTTGATTTATCCAAGCTCCTACATTGGGATTCCCCTTGTAATAGTCTCGTAGCTCGGGAAGAGTCTTCACAGACAAAACTGTATGCTCACTGTTAGGAGTCGAAGTTATGGTTTCCATCAATGAAGTAAAATAGTCCTTTCCTTGTGAAAGGCTTTCTACCTTCATCTCTTTTTCCTGGAATTGCTTCATGTTTGAAAGCTCTTCCCACACATAGCCTAAGTTCTGGTTTGTGCCCTGGCTGTGGTCATAATTGGTACTGTGAATTTTTTCCTCGCCCTCTGATGTTGTATATGCAACTTCAAGAGTATCTTTCTCTTTGTTGTAGTCAACGGTGAGAATGTCGCCAGAGGGCATTGTAATCTTGTTGTTGACGGAAGGCCATACCTTGGCTACGACTTCTTTCTTAGCATCTTCCTCCTTCAGTTCTTCAAGTTGTTGCTCATTCTTGTTTTTTTCTTCCTCACCATCAAGAGAACCATCCAACAGTGCCTTTTCTCCTAATTTTCGGCGTTGCTCGTCGATGTGTTCCAAAACCATCTTAGATGACTTGTTGACATCTGACATCACCGACTTCAAGAACTTCGGGTCTTTCTTCAACGAACCTATCCAATTTTGGAGATAAGCTATGTTGTTCTCTCGTATTCTGCTATCAAAACCCATGGCATTGCCTATGAGGGCTGATGTAAGCTCCGCAACAAGTTCTTCCTTGGCGTATTGGTCTGAGCCAAATTGGTCTATCTTTACGATGCCATCACGGCCAAGGCGTGACTCGTGACCTGTGGAGTGAGCCATCTCGTGAATGGTGGTGCCGTAAAACTCCATTCCGTCCTTGAAAACATCCTCAGGGGTATTGCTGATGTTGAACTGCTTTTTGGAAGGAACTACTATCTGGTCTCTTTTGGGACTATAGAAAGCGGATTCATTGAACTTCTCATATTCTATAGGACACACCCAAGACTGTTCTTTCAGGAGGTTGTCGAAGGCTTCATTCTTGTACATTCCTACCTCGTCTTTGATAGGCTCTGACTTGAAACGCTTCAAGATGGTGTCGTATTTCTCTTTGTTGACCTCTTCCAGGTTGGTTTGGTCTATGTTCCATTCGTTATATACCTTCAGATAAGGGCGAACGGTGCATTCGGCTTGCTCCTCCTTTGTCATGTTACGATAGTCGCTTTCTGACAGTTTCTTGCCGTCCTTGTCCTTGATTCGCAAGTCCCACTTGAAGATAGGAATACTGTGCTCGCCTTTCTTGATCATGCCTCCTACATCCCTTATCTGTTTGATGGTAAGGTAAACTGGCATTCTGTAATGCTCCATCGTGGTGTGGATTTGGCACAGGAAAGCATTGCTGCCTGTATAAGGGCGGCCCACGAGATTCTGAGGCAAGCCGAACTGGGCTGTGCGCCCATCCGTCCAACCTTTCTTCCATTTGCTTTCCTTCATTTGCTCCATTCTTGCGATGAGCATGTCGGAGAACTTCTGAAGGGCGTTGTCTATTCGGTCAACTTTCCCTTCCTGCTGTTCCGAGGCTTGTTGAGATGATTCTTTTTTTGCCATTGTATTTTTTTATTTATTGGGTTGTTTTTTTATTTCCAATGGCAAAGTAACTGATTAAATACAAGATAGGTGGTATAAAAACGATATACCTTTTTATTTAACATATTCTTTTTCTATAGATATTTATGTAAACGATTAAAAATGAGGCTGCTCGCCCCCTTTAACCCCTCGGTGTTAATGCAAGGGTATAGATTATTGAGGTAGATGTAAAACAAAAGCGATACTCCGACTTGGAAATACCGCTCTAACTTAATGACAAACTAAAACCTCCCGATTCTCTCGAACCAGGAGGTATTTCTAAAATTAATATAACTGGCACTTAACACCTATTTAATACCCATTGATTGGATTGTTGTTTCTTCTTGGCTCATATGCTGCTCATAATTCTGCGATGCCAATGCCTTGTTCTCATCATACTTGCGAAGGACAGCATTCGCCAATGTGTTGATAGGGATGGCTCCCTTGTTGTAAGCGTCTGCAGCATCTCTTGATATGTTGATGACGCTAGGTACGCCGTCGACAGTGGCTATCATACTGCTTCCCTTCATCGCTGGATTCACTATTCTTGAATTCAAAGGCTCGTCAGGATAAACCTTGTAGGTCTTTGACACATTGTTGCTCTTTGCTAAACCATCGCTGATGGCTGCATGACCTGCTTTATTCAAGATGTTTGCACCGCCAAATCCTATGAGCAGCAGCTTCAGGAGAGGACTCTTTACGAACATTCCTCCCACTATGGCAGCCAATGGCATCAGGTTGTCCTGAAGCTTTAGGTTTGGAGTCTTTCCTGTGAACATTCCTATAATCATATCAGGAAGCATGGCCAATACATAGCCTAGATTCTTGCCGATGTCCCCAAATCCATTAAGGCCTAAGCTCTCAAAGGCATTGCCCCAACCATCTATATTTGGCTTTTGCGCAGTATTCTGTGTTGTACCGTTTGCTTCTGTTCCCATTACGCCGTTTTGCGCATAAGGCCCCGAAGCGTAAGGGGATGCCACTGGAGTTGCTTGAGAAGAGGAAGTTGCACGTTTACGAATAGATGACTTGCCAGGAGTGTTTATCTGGTCATTGAGCGCAGACATGTTTTTGTCCCATGTTCCCTTTTGGGCATGAGCTGCATTCTTGGAGGATCGTTGCTCTACGGCAACTGCTGCCCTTGCATAGTCATAGGCTCGTTGACTCACTTCCTTCAAGGTCATCTTCTTGCCTCCAAACATCCTTACTTGTTTTTGCTCTCTAGACATTTCCATGGCACAGGCGTAGAAAGAGGATGCCAACGCCCTGTTTTGCTTGCTGCTGTTGCTCAACATCCAAGCAGGAAATTTGCTGTTCCCGTTGAATGGCACACACTGTTTGGAGAGATTGCTCTTGATGGTGGAGAGAAGCTTTTGAGAATTACCCTTGTGTTCCGCCAATAGGGCGTTGCTTTCTTTCTTTATAGTTAAAGATGTGTTTGGAGGTGGCAACTTTATCTTTTTTGCAAGTCCACTATTGATGTTCATCATCAATTCCGTACCATTCTTTTTATATCTCTTTGCTCCGGCCTGTATCTTTGTGGAAGCATTCTCATCACCAAAGATGGTACGGTTATCCTTCTTCTCTTCATCCTCAGTTCCCCATAGCTTGCCATAAATATGGAGACCTCCTTGGCAAATCTTGTCGGTTATCCACCAACCTGCAGCTTTTTGACTTACCTTTACCACACCCTTGGCTACGGAAGAAGTTGCTTTCCCTACACCTCCTGGGGTGAGTGCTGCATCTATTCCGTAACCAGCAATTGTTCCTGCTGTTTTTGAAACAACGGATGGATTGTAATATTTCTCCGCTTGTTCATCAACCTTTTGCCCAATGGCTCCTTTCTTTAGGCTACCAAAGTTGCCCATACCAAGAATGCTCTCCGAAAAGGCTTTCTTGGCTATGTATGTTGCGGTGTTGGCAGGAACTTGTTCCCTAGCTAATTGTTCTACCATCAATTTTTGAAGGCGATTGGCGCAGTAGTTGTTGGCGTAGTTTTCCAAAGCCTTGGAGTCTCTACCGCCATTTTTCGCAACAAGGCTTGTATAGAAAGATGTAACGAAAACGCTGTAGTCTTTCACTATCTTGGGGTCTTTGAACCAACGTTCAGAAGTCCTTGCTGCCAATTCGTCGAGCGACTTCTTGGTAAGTTGCTCTGCATCGTTCAACTTGGTGAACGAATTTGAAGCGGCACCAAAGTTAGGCAGTCTCTGAAGAGATTCATTAAGTTTTATGGCAGCGTTCTTCTGCTCTTGAAGGATTTTCTTTCGCTCCTGAAGAAGAGTGGCTGCCATATACTTGCTATAGTATTGCTGAAGACAATAGTCTATTTGGGATAAATCCTGTAAATTATTACCTTTTGCCATATTGTTTGTTGTTTACATTCCAAGAAGTTGACTGCGCGCCTGACTGATGGCTTTATGATATACCGTCATTTGCTTAGGGTAGAAACGTGACAGCCATTCATCCATGGACATCTCGTCATTGAAGAACTTCATGGCGAGTTGTCTGGTTATCTCGATGGCATTCTCGCCTTTTTCTCTTCCGTTAAACCAAGCTTTTGTCCAACAACGGATTCCTTGGTTGTCATAGTAAACGGAGGCGGTGCGTTCAACATCGTAGCTTTGTATGTCTATCTCAAGGTCTTTCAAAGGATCGGCGGTCAATCCATCTTCTGAAGCTTGTGAAAGAAGTTTTTTTTTTCATTTTCGTCCCATGTCTCAGGATATATGTTGTGGTTCAGTGCCAGATAGCTGAGAAAATCATGGATAAGGATATCCTGAATTTTCTCAGCTAGGGGAACACTTCTTTCTGATAATCCGAGAGGGTTGGCTACGGATGGTATGCTCTCAAAGAAATAATTCTTGGAGGCTGCCTGGGCAAAGATGTTGCGTAGGGATGCTTCTGCCCTTGGAGGAGGATTGTAAGCCCTGTTCCTTAAGTCGTTCATGTAGCTTGGAAGCCATCTGAGCATGAGCATCAAGATGGAAACATAGTCCTTGTCGAAACTGTTTTTTATGTTTTTTGTTCCCAAGGATTCTTCAGTAGGCTGTTTTTGGATTCCCATGGCGGCGAGTTGCTGGATGTTAGCCCATATCATGGAAAGAAAAACCATCGGGTCAATGTCTTGTCCATTGAATCGTATGCCGACATGAAGAAAATCGCCACTTTTGGCAATTTTATCACCTGCGGAAACGCTTTCACCATATCCTGTATATGCTTCTGCTAGATGCCCATAAGTAACTTCGTACTTCCCATATTTGGCTACGATGTAATTGTCATGAAGCGCATCGTTTCCTGCGCCAACAATCATACCAGAGGCTACTGCGTACAAATCTCTGTTCTTAATGGCGAAGTCAACACCTAGATGGTTAAATTCCTCGCCTGTCATGGGGTGACGCTGTTTGCCATATCCTAGTGTGGTTGGAAGCTCTTCTTTCTCCTCCAAGGCGAATGGCATCATGTAACCACTTTCGGATTCGAGGAGCATATCTTTAAAATTTTCTTTCATCTTATCTGTGATTTTTAATAGGAGATAGCTCTCCTGTATCTAATTATAGTCTTCTCATGCGAACAACAGTGTTCTCTTCTTCAACAGGCATCTCTGCTGTCTGAAGAGGTATTTGTTCGGTAACGTTCGCACGTGATTGCTGTTGTTGCTGATTTTGGTGTTGAGAAGCTGCCTGTTTTCCGTTTATGTTGTGTAAGGTCATTCCTCCCAGCAACAAACTGGCGGCTTTTCCCATCCAACCAAATCTACCGAACATCATATAGGCAGAAAGCAACAAACTGGCAATGTTCATCTTACTCACGTTTCCACCGGACACTTGGCTTACTGCATTGTTCATGCCGTTCATCAAGGCATTCATTGAACCACCGCCTTGTTGATTGGTCATCTGCATCTGTGCCATGGATGGATAGGATTGCGCTGTTGGATCGTAATAGCCACCGTTGCCATTGGAAACCATGCCGTTGCCGGAAAAGAAATTTCCAGCAAACTGCTTTCCGTCTTGGTACAGGCCGATTGCTTCATTGCCTATTCCTGCCACACCGTTTTTAAGATTATGGTAGAGTTCCTGCCCCTCGTCGAAGGTAGCTCCTCCTGCTCTTTTGATTGAATCATAGGAACCTTCGCCAAAAAGAACGTTGACTGCTTTCTCTGAGATTGACTTTTCGTTTCCGTAAGCATCCTTTTGGTCGCCGAATGCTAATCTTGATGCTGTGTCAACAAGTCCTTTTTCCTTGGAGTCATCCCCCAGTAACTTTTCTTTCGCAAAAGTTAATGCGCCTTTGTTGTAACCGAAATAGGGGAGGGACACAGCACCTGCTACAAGGGAGGTCTTAGGATGCTTGGCGACGAACTCTGCTGTTCCTTTTACTGCGTGCGCTCCTGTTTTTACCGCACTCTTCACATAAGGGGCTGCTACCTTTGCTCCTGTAAGAATATGTGGGGCAGCGGTCTTGGCTCCTTTTAAGGCTGTTTCCAACAATGTTTTCCAATTTGCCATAATTTTGTGTTTGAAGATTAATATTCTGGATAATTCATCTCAATGATGGCTCTTACCTTGTGGCTCTCTGCCTTTGGTGTTGGCATGATGCCACCATTCACTGCGCTGCATAGCCAGGCTTGTGTGCCTGGGTTCTCCTGTACTTCCGTAGAAGTCCAATACCAACAGTCTGCATCCAAGCTGATAGGTTGTCCTCCGCATCTCTTTATGATGGGATTGATGGTCTTGGCTGCACTTTGCAGCAATCGTTGTTCTGCCACGCTTGGGATGTGGTCGCTTTGCCCATACTCGTGGAAGTTCATCATCCTCATGGCTATCGGAGAGCCATGGCCAGTTTCATTGTCATAGCTTTGATACATGGCAACGGTATTGGAGAAGCCGTCGAACTTGGTGATGTCACCGCTCGTTCCGTTCTCCATTCCTATGGAGTCACAGAACATGCCGCTTGTTTCCTCCAGGTTTACCGCCAACACAGGATGATCTTTCGTCTTTTCGGCAAAGACTACTCCCACGGCTTTGCGCTTGCTTTGGTTGAAATAGGTTGCCGTGTCCATGCAGGTATGGTCATCGCAAAGGACATATCCTATATGCAAGTCCGGGTCGTATGGCTCATGATTGTCGCAGGAGGTCATGAAGGATGCCATTATAAGCATCCCCATGACAAAAGTTGTTATCTTTGTTTTCATTTTACACCTTATTATATTATAGGGGAACTTTCACGCCAAAGGATGCTCCTGTTCTGAACGTGTCCTTTCCTCTGATTACTACATCTTCCTTCACCTGGAAGAACAGGCTCCAACCGTTGTAGAGGTTATAGGTATGCTCGTAACCTACATGTCCTGCGGTTATCACTTTGTCCAGGTCGCTGCCACAGCTAACACCTATTCTTACACTTCCGTGGTGGTTTCTGCCTCTTGTAACACATGGCTTGTAGGCTGCACCCACAGTCCATGTGTTATAGTTGTGCCAGAAGGAGTCGCTTGTGACATGTCCTGCCTCCTCGTCTTTCTTGTATTTCAAGTAGGCTGTGGCGAAATATTCCCAGGCGTTGTGATACTCGGTTTCGTGCTCGTAGGCGAGGGTGGCCTCTACTCCTTGCGGATAGCTGCCGCCAACGCCTACCATGATATGGTTGCCGTGACTCTGGGCGAATGCGCTTGCTGTCAGTAGTATGGCGAATATCGTTGAAAGTATTCTTCTCATATCTGTCTTTTTATTGTTCACGTAAAAGAAGGGTGTCGAAGGCATCGGCGGCCAACACATCCTCGTAATCGAGGTTCATGGAGATTGTTCTTCCGGAAATCTGCTTTTCGCTGAGTTCGATGGATAGTACCTTGTCGTTAGGAAAAGTCATTTTCTTCAGAACAATGATGTTTCTGTAGCCTTTCTTGAATCTTACGGAACGATCCAATACCAGGGCAGGCTTCAGCTCGATGGTCTGCACATTGGTGGCTTTCTGCTGCTTCTTGTCCTGCAGCTTTACCCTTAGCTCGTCGATATCAAACGGAAGGTTGGTCTTGTTGTCCACGGAGAAGTCTATGAAGAAGTATTCTCCTACCACATAGATGTTGTTCAGACGCATGGTCATCTTGTTCTGGGTGGTGAATGTGCTTCTATATCGGGCAGGGGAGTTCCACACCTTCATGGCGTAACTCACCATATCCACCGTTGACATGCTTACATCTGGGTTATGGAAGGCATTGCGCTCCACTAGCTCAACTTCCTTGTCAGTCACTGCCTCTTCCAGCTTGCTTGTGTATATCAAGGCATATTGCACTCGATAGCGTTCTGTGATGATGGTAACAACTCCCATCACCTCGCCGTCCTTGTGGTTGCCAGTCTTTGGCTTCAAGCGGATGACATTTTCCAATGGCTTGTCGCCAGCGATGCTGTCTGTGGATATATCTACCAAGCGAATAGGCTCTGATGCCGTGATGATGGATGAAACATTCTCGTTGACAGTGAGCTGCTCCATGTCGTTATATCCTTTCTGAGCGAATGCTCCAAGTGTGGCTCCTAAGCACACCGCAAGGAGTGATAGGAACTTCTTTCTTATTTCTTTCATTTCTATCTGATTAATAATTGTTTCTATTTCTGTTGCTTCTTTCCTTCTGACTGCCGTCAACAAGGTAAACTCGTGTGCCGTACTTCAGGCGGACACGGTTCTTCTTGGCTGCTGTTCCCAAGGCGTTCATCACTCGTTGTGAGGCATTTTGCGCTGCTTGGGTCGCCCATCCCTTGATGCCGCTGCTGCTGGTCGTGGTGTTGTCCATGATGTTGCCGCCTTGCATGGCACTGCTTGCGACTTCCTTGGTGGTTTCCCTGAAACTGCTCAGAGGTACATACAGGCCTTGGATGCCGTCCGTGTCATAGATGGATAGGCTTACCTTGATGATGTCATCGTCATAGAAGATGCTTTCTACCTTTCCTTGGACTCTTTGCTTGCCGAAGCCACTCATGGTGGCATATAGGTAGGTGCCTTTCTTGATGGTCTCGTCGCCTATCTCTATGTCATCCAACAGGCGGAGACGGACCCTGCTGCCGTCAACGGCCTTTACGTTCTCGTCGATGATGGCCATGATGAGCTTGTCTTTTTCCTTGTCCTTGCCTACGGTGTTGAAGTAGTCGGAGACTTCCTTGGTCTTCTTTGTCACCTTTTCTGGTTGCTCTCCATCTTGCTGTACGCCTCCTTGGTACTGATGGTTGCCGTTAGCGGTATTTGGAGCGTTGTAAGAATTGTCGGTGTCATTGTTCATGGCTCCAGGAATACCGCTGTTCGTGGTGTTTCCTGTTGTGGTTGAAGAGGAAAGGGAAGAGGACGAGTTTTCTTCATTGTCTGCCAGATAGTTGTCGCCACCTCCCAGGTTGCGGTTCATTTCTTCCCAGTTGCGTTGGCGACGGCGACGTTGCGCCTTGGCAATCTCGGAGCTGCTTATCGGGTCAACAAAGTCGTCATTGTTGGATTGGCTGCGATTTTGTCTCACTCGCTCTTGCATCTCTTGGAGCTTACGCTTCTCCTCGGCTTGCTGTTGCTTGACCTTCTTGGCTTCCTCTTCGTTATACTTTGACTCGTAATCCTGTTTCTTGTTTACGGAGTCGTTGTCGTTCTCTACGTTTTGGACTCCCGAAAGGTCGGAAATCTTTCCGTATTCCCTTTGGGTGTTGTCCATTTTGTCGCCTAGGACGCTGTCGGTGTAGGCTTCCGGTAACTCGCTCGACAAATAGTCGGTGGTTTTCAGCTTGCTGTTGCCTGGCCCTGATGTATCGACGTTGAATGTGTCTATCAAGAAGTAGCCTGTGAACAACAGCGGTATGTATATGATGGCTGGTATCATATACTTGGGCTGCTTGAAGTTGATTTTCTTTATATCCATCTTTATTGTGCTTTGTGTGAATTACGTTGCTCCTGAAGGGCTTTCTCTACTCGCTCCACTGCCGTGTGGCGTTTTTGCTCCTTGCTCGCATTGTAATATCTTATCATGTTGATGACATTCCAGGCGAACAGGGAGATTACCAAGCCGAACACGATGCCCAGAAAGGCCTTTCTGTGGTCGTTTGCCCATTCTTGGATTTTCAAAAACAGAATGTTGAGCTTGGTCTTCTCAGCGAACTTTTGCCCTGCTCTCACCTCTCGCTCGTATTGCTCTCGATACTGGGGATCGTTCTTGTCGGGCATCTTCTCGCCCATGAGTACTTTCTTTATGTCCATTGTTGCTTGATTTAATAGTCTGACTTCTTGGTTTCCTCCAAGTCTTGGTTCTTCAGTGTTCGCCAGTTGGTGATGAGGATTCCGTGAGGGTTGTTCTCTGTTCTCGGCACTCTTCTGAGCTTGCCGGCGGTTACCAGCTGACGCATCAGAATGCTTGTCCTTCGCTCGATGCGCTGTCTGCCGTAGTAGGTGAAGGTGAGGGAATCGGTGTTGAGCTTGATGCTGTCACAATAGATACTGCAGATGGTGCTCGTACCTATTATATTATTATAGAAGCCTTTTTCCTTCAGGGCGTTGTACTGGGCTAGTCCTGTCTCGTCCACCAGATACATGGCTTTCTTCATGGTGTATTGGATATACTTGTCATCAGGTGCCAACGTGAAGAAGAACTGATGGAACATCTCGATGTCGCTCTTGGCTTCCACATCGAAGGTTTCTTCTTGGGTGGTCTGCTTCACCAGGATAGGAACGGTTCCGTCCAATACGTAAACTTTCTTGTGGGCTTCGTCCACCATGCCCTTGGCGATGATGATGCTGCCTAGGCTCACAATGACGCAGCCTACCAGAAATAGGCTGCTCACTATCATTACGAGCTTGATTTTATTCTCTACATTCTTTAATACTGCCATATTGTTGTATTTTTATCTATTCTTTATATTCTCATCACTGAAGCCGCACTTGCCTTCACAGAGGATGCTACTCCCTCGCCGAAGTTTCGGGTGGAGAATGCGGTGTCGCCCTCTGGTATCATCCACGCTGCCAAGTCTGGAACTAGGTTCAAGCACTTCAAGGCTACTACGGATGCTGCCAACAGGTAGCCGCAGGTCATGAAGGCGTTCTGGATGTAGGCGGCCATGGCTCCCTCGCCTTGGGTGATGGCGGTAAGGTTCTCTACTTGTACACTCAATACTATATCGAATAGCAATAAGACATAGAAACCGACGAAGTACAACATCGCTCCGTAGAAGTGTACCGTGAGATACCTCGTTATCCACTTAGCCCAGGCTCCTTCCCATTTCGGAAGGACGCTGAAAGCCCATTGAATCGGTCCGAATATCGTGAGCATTCCTAATAATATCTGCTGACAGAAGATCGTGCTCCACCAACCGATGCGGTAGATGACCAAGGCAAAGAACATGACTACTTTGTCCAGACCTATCATTAAACCAGCAAAGGTGGACTTTGTTTCTGCGCTTTTTGCTTTTGAAAGTCCTTCTGAAACACTTTTAGTTCCTGTTGCTTCAGTTTGAACATCTGATGTTTGCACATTTTGTAATTCCCCAGCGGCACTTTTAATAGGGGAGGATATTGAATCACAAAGCTTATCTCTTTTCTGTATAAGAGGCATAAGTTCATTGTATTTATCACTTACTTGTGTAGCTTCGGCTTCATATAAGTCATGTGTGTAGCTGCCTATGCAATTAGGAATGTAAGCCAAAGCGTCAAGGATGCAAGCGTTGCTGGCACCTTTGAATCCACTCATACTTGGTGGGTACCAAAAGCACATCACGATAGCAATGCCTAACACCTTCATTATCTTGAAGACATCTATAGGCTCATTCTTCACCATCATCTTGTAGGCCATGCCTCCAGCCACGATGATAGAGAACAATGCTCCCAAAGCCATGCTCATCTGCAAAATCCACCAAAAAGGACCTTGCGAACCGATAAAATCGCTGTTGCATAAAAACTCGTTTGTTTGAAAAACGACATTGTCTATGTCTTCCTCAAACAAATCAACACCTATGGTTTGCGAAAGATCGCTAACCATGTCTTTTATTCCATCCATCGTATCATTACTGGATGAAGCTTCTAAGAATAATGTACTAAATGCCATTTTTATATCAATTTTAAAATTTTCGCACAAAAGTAATGGAAAAACATAAAAATGGCCGCATAAACACGATATACCTTTTTATTTAACATATTCTTTTTCTAAGATGTATCGTGTAAACTGTTATAAATGAGGCTGCTCGCCCCCTTTAACCCCTCGGTGTTAATGCAAGGGTATAGATTATTGAGGTGAATATACAACAAAGCCCCTTGCTAACGCAAGAGGCTTATGATTATTTGAATAAAGAATCAAGATTTTTATCCTTTTCAGTTTTGTTGAGTAGTTCTGATTTTGCAGTTTCCAAATTAAGAGCATCGATTAAACTCTGTATTTGTTGTTCGCTGTTGAAATTAAAACAAACTTGCGACACAGAAAAAGTTTCTTTGATAGGATAGGATGTAAGCATTCCTTCGTTGTAACCTTTGGTTCTTATAAAAGGAATTCCATTCCACCCCATAAAAACATTACACTCTCCTTTTTCATCTACATTAAACATGGCATGTACTTCATGTATAGCTGCGATTTTCATGTCTTGATAGTATTCAAAACCGTTTTTAGTAGCTTGAAGAAATAATGCAGGATTGTTTTTGTAATAACCGATTTCCTTGGAATATTTCTTCACACCATTTTCCTTTGCTATAGATGACCACTCTATATATTTTTCTTTTATAAATTTTAATTCATTAATAAAGTCAGTCAAACAATTAGGTCTATTTTTTGTTTCTAATCCAGCCTTAATTTTTACTCCTTTATCGAAGCAGGAAAGAGTTAGATTAAGTCCAGAAAAACTGCCATCATTTATAAATAAAGTAGTGAGGCACGTATCTGGATGGTTGTTGTATCCTTTCATATAAAATTTACGTGTTACCGTCCCAGTCTGTGCCATCACATTTAGCATTCCTATCAAACTAAGGAATACTACTGCTATTGTTTTCTTTGCTATGCTATAATTGTTGTAATTTTTGTTGCTCATATCATTTACTCTTTGGTTTGACATTATTGCCGTTTTACCTATTTTTGGCTGTAAAGATACAGCTTTTTCTTGAATTGAGCAACATTATTAACTAAAAGTTTAGTTTTCACATATATTTTATTGTACTTTTGAGTAAAACGACTGATTTATATCCTTATTTTTCTGTTTCTTTATTGTATTATTGCCTTATTTCTTTGTTGCTATATTTCTTTATTTTCTTATATAATTATATTTTTATATGGTTATATAATTATGCGAATATAGGTGTATTTGTTTGCTTATTTGGAGAAACCATCCACGGCCATGGCGTTCTGCCATCTTCGCATGGCATTGTTTGCTATCACCGTATTGCTTGATTGCCTGTCTATTTTCGTTGCTTTCTGCTGGGCTTGTTTGACAGTCTTTAGACTTTTCCAATATCTTAGTTGCCCTGTGAGGGAGAGGTTGCGCTTCACTATGTCTTGGTAGATGGCCAAATATTCCTTCTTTCGACTGCCTAGGTCTAGATAGGACTTTCTGATGAGCTTGATGGCACAGTCGAGACTATTGTAGATGTCTTTCCAGTTCTTGAAGTCATCGCTGCTGCCTCCATAGCTTACTATCTTGTTGATGTTGCTTTCGAAGGTGTTCATCTTACTCTCTATCTTTCCCTTTTCCATCATCCAGGCGACATCGCCTGCGCCTGGTGTTCTTGTAGCGATGTTGGTGGCTTCTACCTTCTCTCTCTTTACCAAGTCGGAATCCACTTTCTCCGCCAAAGGAACTTCCTTGTTGGTCAATACTTGATTTTCCAAGCGAAAACTCAACTTGTTGGTGGCTGCTGCTGTTTTTTGGTAACTCTTGTGCATAAGTTGATAGTATTCTCTTGGTTTAAGACTGCCAGCACCAGTTTCCATTACTGTAAACTGATTCATGATGTCATCTTCATGAATATAGGTAACCTCGGCTCCTTGCGCTCTTGATGTCGTGGAGATGAATAACATTGCCACTAATGAAAATAAAATTCTTATATGTTTCATTGATTATTGCTTAATATAATTATATTTTTATATACTTATATGTCTGTTTCTTTATTGTTTTATATAAGCCTATACTTATATATGTCTTTTATCCATTGGAACTAAATGTCTCCTCTTGACCTGCCGCCGAGAATGCCCCCTCCTCCCAAAGCCTTATGTTTCTCGGTGGAAGGGCTTTGAAGGTTGTTGTAGGCAATGTACTGCGATTTCTTCCATGTGTCATATGCCTCCAACGCCATCTCCCTGATGGTCTTGGCTCTGAATATCTCTTTTTTCCAGAACCCCAGGCGAATGGTCATGTAGCTCCAAAGGGTTAGGTAGGCGTTTCTGACAGATGCGTCGATGGCATCCATGTTCTCATTGATACATTGCAAGCAGAGCATCATGGATTCTGTCTTGCACTCTGCCGTCCCTGTGAGGTAGGCTGACAAATCTATATAGGATTTATAGATGCTGGAAGCGGAACTTTTTATATCCTCTATGGTTTGCTTGCTTGTTGTATAGATGATGGTGTCCGATGACCATATCTTGCCCTTCAAGAGTATCTTTTCCTCATACTCGTTCAGAAGCTGTAGGTAGCTCTTGATGTTGCTACTGCAGCTTTGATAGGTTCTTACTCCATGAAAAGCCGTGGCTGTTCCATTCAAAATGAGGTCGATGATGTCAAAGCAGCGTTTGTATTTATCAAGCCTCTTGCTGGATTCCTGATATCCCTCGATGCTTTTCTGCGAGCCTTCATGTGCCTGTTCTACTCCTAGCTCAGCTATCATTCTTATATCCAAGGCTGTTCTTACAGTCTTGTGGTTGGAAATCATCGCTTCCATGGATGGCATGTCGTTGATGCCAAACTGGGCATGGCTTTTTATTGGAAGCCATGCCAGCAATGCCACTATAATATAATAGGTGTAAGTATTATGATTTCTTGTTCTCATTTTTCTTATATTTTTCCGTGAAAGCATAAGGCAAATACTTAATGTTACTACCACGTTCTTCATTCAAGATGCCAATTTGGCATCTTGGACATTCTTCTTTTGTCAACTGAAACATAAAGTCTTCAGGAAAACGCTCTATATTACGTTTTACCTGCCTGTTCAATTGTCCAGTTTCCACTCCATACAAATCGGCCAAGTCTCGGTCGAGCATAACTTGTTTTCCTCGAATGACCTTTATTAGAGGTTCGATGTTACCTGCAAGTTCATGCCCCTCACATTTTACGACATCCATTTGGGACTGGTCGCAATTTGTTAATGGTTCTTTTTTATTTATGCTATTTGCCATATTTTTATCTTTATTTTTGAGGTCACAAATTGTGACCTTAAACATTTTATATTACTTTTGTGTGGATGGGGTATTATCTTTCTTACCTTCTACTCCTGCCTGTTTCTTCATTGCCGCCATACTTGCATCTTCCCATCTTGTAAGTGCATACTCGGCGATGGCTCCTCTGGATGCCCTGTTCACTACATCGAATATCTTGTGCTTCAGGAAGTCGAGGATGGTTTCTCTGTCTTGCATCACTTTCTCCAAGATGACAAGCTGTGAGTAGATGGAAGTGAGCTGGTAGTCAACTTCTCTTGCTACATCCAGGCGGTCGCTAGCCCATAGCAGATGGATGCCGTCTTCGTCTTCGTCATCATCAGCTTTTGAGGCATAGTTGTACTTGATGTTGATGCTGCAGTTGGGCATGTCTTCCATCAATTCCTTCAGCTTGGCATTCACCTCGTCGGCTCTTTCTTTCTCGCTCTTGTTCATGTCTAGCTTGATGACTGCCACGACATTGTCGCTGGAATACTCGCTAGTGAGCTTGAAATCCACGGACAATATGGCTCGATGGATTCTGATTCCAAGGAAATACTTTGGTTTCTGTTGCAAGGTGAGGGTGGCTGTATAGGTCACCGTTGACTTCACCGACGGACAATAGCCATGTCTTACAAAGACATATTGGCTGCTGCCTTCCACCCAGTTGCCATCGTCTGTCCATTGTAGCTGGTACATGCCTTCCAATTCCTTCATGTTGGATGGTATTCTGTAGGGACCGTCCAAGTTGTCGGCAAGGTCTTCGTAATACTCGTTTACATTGTTGTTCAGCTCGTTGAGGGATTTTTGTGTATTGTTGAGCTGTTGCTTCAAACTTGCTGTCTCACTGGTGATGGAATCATATTGGCTGCGCAAGCTCTTCACCTTGTCCTGGTTGCCCAACGACTGGGCTTGCTGAATTTGCTTTATTAGCTCTTGCTGCTTCTTGTCGTTGCTGGAAATCTGTTGCTTCAAGGTGGAAATCTGTGCCTCATACTCCTTTTGCTTGGTGAGAAGGTCATCCACATTGTTATTTTCTGAGTCCGGGGTGCTGCGCATGGCAAACTCCTTTGACTTCTCATTGAGGGAACTGCCTTGCTTGCCGTTCTCCTTCCAGTTGAAGCTGCCTTCTCCTAGGGATGCTCCTCCGTCACAGGTGGCTGTGAAACTTACGGAGTTGCAGCCTTCCATCTTCTTCTCATCGGCCATGGCATAGTATCTTGGTGGGTCGGAGCACAGCTTATAGGAGAGGGTGCTGCCTTCCTTGTCGGCCTCTTGGTCTTGGTAGTATTTCAAGCGAGATTCCATCTTCTTCTTGAAGATTTCCAGGTTCATGGTCTGGGAATCAAAGATTTCCTCATACACCTCATCCTTGATGTTCCAAGTGTCCGTAACTGTCATATATACGCAGAAATGCTTACCTCTTTCGTGCTTGGAATGCGAAAAGGTTCCTCCGCTCTTGTCCCAGATGTAATTATAGGAAACGGTCTGATAGCTGAGGGTTATGGTATGTCCTGGATTCTTTTTCTCGTAATCAGCTTTTTTAGTCGCATTCCATCCTGTCTCACTCTCGGCTGCGCTCTTTAACTGATTGTATTCCGAGGTGGTGAGGGTTGGATAGGGTGGGGCTGTCTTCTTTTGGGAATTGCACTTGAATGTCCATCCTGGCCAGTTGTAGTTGTTGTTGGTGTTGGTAGGTGGGGACGGCTTGTAGGTGGCGAGGACTTGCGAGCCACTGTTCACCTGGGCTATGTACCATCTTTGGGTGTAATATTGTCCCTGCATCTCCTTGATGTAGTTGCTGATATAGCCTGTGATGTTGTAGTCGTCAACCTTGAAAAGTCTGGCCACGCCGTCGGCATCGGCGGTCTGGATTACTTGCATCAGGATGTTCTCCACGTTTCCTGCTTCCTTGTATTTGTCGTATTGCTCCTTGAAGTTCTTGTAGAGGTCTGCAATCTCCTTTGGCTTCATGTGGAAAATCTTGCCTATCTTGCTTCCTTCTTGCAAGTTGCTGTCGATGGTGTTTCCACCAATGGAGGCCAAGAGGCTACCAAGGTTCTTGAAGTCTTCCTGTATGTCCTCTTTCGTGAGTCCGTCGCCAAAGTATCCAAGTTTGTCCAACAGGTCGCCCCAGTTGGTATTTGCACCCATCTGCGCTAGGTCGAATATCTTTCGCAGGTCATCGTTGATGAGGAGGAACGTCACATCCTTGAAACTAAGCTTGCCATTGGTGCAAACTAGCTCGAACTGCTTGCAAAGCTGTTCCACGTTCTCGGTGGTCTTGAACAGGTAAGGCCCCCAGTAGATGGCATTTTGGGGTTGCTTCACCATCTTGGAGGCTACGGTTATCAACTTTGGCATAATACCGTTCTTCACAAGGTTGAGGATGCGCTTGTAATAGTAGTTTTCCTCAGACGCAAAAAGGCCAGGGTTACGCATGGCATCCCTGTCCTTCTTCTTGGATAGTAAAATTCCCGCAGTGGCTACGGTGGCACTCTTGTAATGGTCAACGATATTTTGCAGGTTGCTGGTGTTCATCGCCTCCATCTCTGCCTCCGAAGCGTAAGCTGCGGTCATGGCTGCAGCCGTCACCTTGTCAACGTTCACCGCATGATAGGACAGGGAGAATATCGGCAAGGTGGCTAGCAACAGCATAGTTATTATGGCACTTAATCTACGCATGGTTTTCATTGCTTGTTCTTGTAGTAAAACACTTTCTTTTCCTTCAGTACTTTCTGGGAGAACTCCAGGCTCTTCTTGATGCCGCTGTTGTGCCAGTCGCTCACAAACTGCTCGATGGCATGTTGGTAGTCGGTGGCCATGAGCTTCTTGTAGAGCTTCAAGGCTTCCTTCTCGGCTTTCTCCGTGGTATAGGCCATGTAGCACTCCGGTGGCTCCTCCACTCCAAGAACCTCGCCGTTCTGCCCTCTCTTCAGGAATACTTCCTTGAATGGGCTTCTGCCTTCCTTGTTGTCCAGACGGTTGATGGTGAAGATTTTCTTGCAGTCGTTGTCGGTGAGGGCGAGGGTGGCCTTGATGTCATCGAACTTGTCCTTGAACTTGCTTTGGTCTAGCAACATGAACACGTCGGAGTTGTTGATGATGGCTTCCTTCACGATAGGGGAGGAGGTGATATCTTGTATCTCCTGTGTCACAACACCAACCATCGCCCAGTGCTTTCTGGCGGTCTTGTAGAGGTATTTTATATAGTTGGCCATCACTGGGGTGGCTATGGCTTTCCATGCTTCCTCGATGACCAGGCATTTTCTGCCTTTCTTGATTCTCATCTTCTGGGTGAACACATCCATGATGATGAGCACGATGATAGGGAAGAGAACTGGATCGTCCTTCACCTTGTCTATCTCGAAAACGATGAACTTCTCATCAAACAGGCTGCTGTCCAAGTCATTGTTCAGGATATACTCTTGCTCTCCTCCCTTGTAGAAAGGTTTGAGGATAGCGGCGAAGTCATTGATGTTGAACTCGATATGTTGTTGGTGCAGTATCTGAGGAATGCGCTCCAAGGCAAACTCATAGTAGGTGTTGAAGGAGAGTTCCTTTACTTTCAGCTTTTTCTTCTGTCTCTCTATCTTTTCCAGCTTGCGCTCGATGCGCATGAGATAGTTGTTTTCTATCACCTCCGGGGTGAGAAGCATCAGTTTCTTCTTGGCATTCTCTTTTTCACCTTCGGTGGATGCAGCGTCATCGATGACTGCTTGCAACTTCCCCTTCAGGCGTTGCTGTCTGGTGAGGTCTTTGCCATCTTTTGCCTCTGCCGTGGCTGATTCAAAGTCGAAGTCCTCTCCATATTTCTCTTCCAATTCTTGCTCATACTCCTCATACTTGCCGTTGGTCTTGTCTTGGAGAAGGAGGGTGTCCTTCATCTTCTGCCGCTCTTCGTCGGTAAAGCCTTCGAACGGATTGAAGTAGGCTTCGAAATACTCCACGATGGTTTGGTTGATGATGGTGTCCTCTATCTTGGACGGCATCTCCGCTCCCTTGAATATCTGGAAGATGAGACTCTTCAGGAAGTTCTTCTTCTCGCCAAAGTTCTGGTCATACTCCAGCTTGGTAATCTTGAAAGGGTTCATGGAGATTGGCTTTTCCTTGCTATAGGAAATATAGGTGCCCTCGAAGTAACTGCACAAGCCTTCGTAACTATCTCCTGTATCTACTATCACGATGTCCGTGTCTTGCTCGTAATACTGGCGCATCACGGTGTTCATGAAGAAGCTCTTGCCACTTCCCGAAGGACCTAGGACGAAGAAGTTACTGTTGTTGGTGTATTTCACCTTTCCTTCCTTACCTGTCGTGTCTATTGGCATTGGCACTCCTTGGCGGTCGGTATAGTAACACTTCAAGGGGGAGTTGTCGCCCTTCGCCTGGTGTTCCTTGTACATCAGGCACAAGGCGGCCTCCGAGATGGTGAGGAACTGGTCGTAGTCTTGGTTGAGACGGAAACAGTTGCCAGGGAAGCTCGCCACAAACAGCTCCAGCTGGTTGTAGGCTCTCTTGGAGATATGGATGCTATACTTGGCAAAGATGTTCTCTAGGTTGTTGGTGACTTTCTGGAAGTCCTTGTCTGCCTCTATCTTTATCACCAGGTTGTAGTGTGCATATACGAGTTGCTTGCCATTTCTTGCCACCTCGTCTTGAACTGCCTTTATGTCCTCTACGGCTATCAGGTTGGATGGGTTTGGAATGGAAGCGTGACGGTTCTTCTTTTTGTCTAGCTTTGCCATCTCCCTCTTTTGGTTCGGGAAGAAGATGACTTGGTTGTAAATGACAGTATCTACACCTGGGATATGGTCTAGCTCCGACAGCAAGTCCTCTGGCATCACCGAGTTGTTCACCACGGTGTCGCTGTAGGGGCGTATCATGCCTGGCAAACCTACGTTGTCAACATCCAGCAGGCTATATACTTTTACATGTTGGTCGCCCATGCCGATTTCTTCACTGTCAACCTTGAAGTCGGTCATGCCTGTGGTAGGATTCTTGAAGTCAACGGCAAAGAAGCGGTCGGCAAACTCCTGACACTCCCTTGCGCCAAGGAAGCGGCATGTGATTCCACCACTCTTCAATCGGTCGGCTACTTTTTGTATCTTTACGTTGAAATCTCTCCACTTGTTGTTGTCGTAGGCTTTCAGTCCGCCGCTCTTGCCCTTCTGGGTAATGGTGAGATAGGTGGTTGCCTCTGTGTAGCTTCTTCCGTTGAAAAAGCGGAAGTAGGCATCTGAGAGGAAACGCTTCTTGGCATCCTTGTTCTTGCCCTTGATGCTGCTCATGTCGAACTGCTTGCGCACAAAGATGTCTTGCTTGTGGATGGCATAGCCATCTCCAAGCACTTGCATCACTGACGCCATGAGTGATGTGAACTCGTAATAGCTATCGGTGTCGGCGGAATATTTCCTTACTGGATTCTCCATCTTCAGAACGGCGGAGTAGTCGCCTTTCTTGGTATATACCACGCCGATGCCATCCACTTCCTCTATGCTGAAATAAATATCCTCGAAGATCTTGGCTCTCTTTCCTCCAGTGCCGAACGCACCTACAGAAATAGCCATACCTACGAGGATGGAAATGAAAACGACCGAAACGAAAAGTAAAATCATATCTATGAATTTATTAAATGATAAACTTGCTCATCTTTTCTGATGTTCCGCAAGATGGGCAAGGATGAAAACACCCACAGGGGAGTGCTTGGAATGCAAGCCCTTGTGCTGCTTGATGAATATCATCGCTCCTCCAAAGCCTACGATGGATGTAATCAAGACAAGGCCTACTAGAAAACCGAAGGCAACGTAACCGATGAGAAAACTTAAAATGCCTCCTCCAACGGTTCCTGCAGCCCAATATATGTACCTACCCCTTAAACCCATAAATTCAAGGGGCTTTTGGAGTCCATTGAATACTGGATAGTCAGGATATTGCTCTTGACTCTCATTTGCCATAATTTATTGATGACGATTAGTTGGTTACACCAAAGAACAATGGCAATGCCTGGGCAGCTGCCACAAGGAAGATACATGCGCCCACGGTCATCATAATCTTCTTCTTGATGTCGTTCTCCTCATTGTTCATGGCAATGTAGATGGAGATGGCTCCAACCACGGCAACGACACCTGCAATGGCATAGCAGAGCTTCACCACTACTGGAACATACTTGGCAATCTCGGTGGTCACCGTTCCCAAGGCTGTTGTTCCTGCCGAATAGTCACCAGCGGTGTTCTGGGCAAACATTCCCAGGGTAAAGACAAAGAGGAGAGTGAACACCATGGCTACTCTTGGGTTGCCAACTAGAGCCTTTGTGCCCTTGGTTGCAGAGCACACAAAGTCCTTTGCGCTTACTGCGTTTTTAAAAATGCTAATTTTCATAAATACTTTTTTTGTTTTGATTGTTATTATCTATAATTTAATTTAACCAAAGTTGAACCCGAAGAATGCTGGCATCACGATGGTTGCACCTATCATGAAGAGGCAACTGCCTACAAGCACCATCACACTCTTGGTGAAGCCTTCCTCTCCTGCTTGCAACTTGATGTAGATGCTGGTAGCACTGTAGATGGACAGGACGGCTGCAATGGCATATAGTAGCTGAACAGTCAAACTGCACATGGCAACGACATATACTACCATGTCATAGAGCTTTCCTGAGCTTCCGCTGTAATCGGTTGTCCCACAGGATGCGGAGGCCGTAAGGCATATTGCCATGAATAGAAAGGCTAGAAAATACCTTTTCTTCATTATCTTTCTCATATGCTCATCCTTTCTGCCATATCATCGCCTTCGGCAACCAACAAGGCTAGTCGTTTGTCGTCATAGTCTGCGGCTGCTATCTCATCCTCGCTCTCGGCAACTACCTTCACCATCTCAGCCTTGGCTGCCACAGCCTTGGCATATAGCTCGGAGTCTTCCGTTGCCATAATCTTGGAGGCTATGTCCTCGCCGCTTTCCTCTGGCGAGATGGAAGGCTCTTGGACGGTGGCTTCCGATGGGGTGGTTTCTTGTTTTGCCGAAGAGGTGTCTGGCAAGGCTTCCTTTTCCTTGATGAAGGTTGGTTCCTCGACAAACGCTTCTTGTGAGGAATTGCCAACGGCAAACACCTCTACGTCTTTCTTTTTCTTACCTTTGTCGCCTACAGTGTCCATGGCCATTATAACGGCATAATAGACGATATAGACAAATGTCAATATTGCTGCGAATATCCAAAATGCTCCCATTGTCTTGATTTTGTTTTGTTAAAAATTCGGGTGCAAAGGAACTACTTTTTTGCAATATAGGGGCGAAAATCAC
>NZ_QUCG01000031.1:0-40927 GCF_003473645.1 Prevotella sp. AM23-5
TAAATTATAGTGTTGCGGAATTAAGGGTTTTGTGAATCAGACTTCCTGTCACGATCATCTGCATCTGTTCGACATTTGCCTTGTTGAATTCGCGATCAAGGAAAAGTAACACGAAATGTTAAATCTTAAGAAAACAGAAACAATTTCCAACTAAAATAACTATCTTTGCAGACAATAAGCATAAAACAACAATAACACTTTAAAAACAAGGAAAAATGAAAAAAGTAATCTTAACCACTATGGCGCTGCTGACAGCATTAACGATGCCTGCTTCTTCTGAGAAGAATCCCATCAAGGTTAACCAGGTTGGCTATTTGACCCATGAAAGCAAGATAGCAACCATAGAGCCGGAGGCAAAGACCAAAAGCTTCCTCATCAGAGACCAAGAGGGTAAAACCGTCTGGCGCACAAAACATGCAACCACCAAGAAATCCCCATTCTCCAGCAAGATCCGCCAGGAGATAGACTTCTCCTCTATCACCAAGCCTGGCAGGTATACCCTGGTAGCAGGAAGACATCAACAAAGCTTCATCATTTCCAGCGATCCCTATACGGAAGCCTTGAAAGCATCCATCAAAGGCTACTACTATCAGCGTTCTGGGGAGAGCTTGGAAAGAAAGTATGCTGGCGAGTATGCACGCCCGGCAGCTCACCTGGACACTCATGTCATGGTGCATCCTTCGGCAGCAAGCCCTAAAAGACCGGCGGGAACCATCATATCCTCTCCCAAGGGATGGTACGATGCTGGCGACTATAACAAGTATATCGTCAATTCAGGATTTACCCTCGGACTGATTCTGCAGTCCTACCAGCTCCATCAGGATAGATTCAATTCTCTCAATCTTCAAATTCCGGAATCCGACAATAAGATACCGGATATCCTGGATGAGATGATGTATAACCTGGAGTGGATGCTCACCATGCAGGATCCAACCGATGGAGGAGTGTATCATAAACTCACCACCCCTAACTTTGAGGGATTCGTGATGCCAGAAGACTGCAAGCAGCAACGCTATGTGGTACAGAAAACCACCACCGCTACTCTCGACTTTGCTGCCACCATGGCACTGGCCGCCAGAATCTACCAAAAATTCCCTGAGTTCCAAAGCTTCTGCCAACAAGCCATAGAATCAGCAGAAAAAGCATACGCATGGGCTGTGAAACACCCCACGGTGTATTATGACCAGGATGGAAACAACAAGAAATTCTCTCCAACCATCCAAACGGGTGGTTATGGTGACAACCACACCGAAGACGAGTTCTTCTGGGCAGCTACAGAACTATACTTCACGACTTCTGAAACATCCTACCTGGAACAGGCAAAACAGTTTGTTCCAGATGAATTCAGCATTCCATCCTGGGGTAACGTGGCAGGTCTGGGCATCTTCCAATGGGTAAACCAGGAACTCCTTGGCACACCTGATGCCGGCAAGCTCCCTATGAAAGAGATCAAAGAATCTCTTAAGAAAAAATGTGATGAGGATATCCAAAAACTGGCTACCTCTTCATTCCACAGTATCTTCGGCAACAGCGCCCAAGACTTCCTCTGGGGAAGCAACTCTGAAAGCTGCCTGGGAAGAGGCATTGCCCAAATGTACGAGTATGCCCTGACAAAGGACAGCAAGTATAGGCAAGCCGCCCTTTCTACCTTAGATTATTTCTTTGGACGTAACGCCACAGGCTATTGCTACCTGACAGGCTTCGGCACCCAGAGGGTCATGAATATCCACCACCGTATCTCTGCAGCCGACAATATCAAGGAGCCAGTACCTGGTCTTGTGGCTGGAGGAGCCAACAAGGGACAGGAAGATGCCGAATTCGTACCAGCCTATGCTTCCAACATACCAGATGAATCCTACCAGGATAACGTCGGCAGCTATGCCTCAAACGAGATTGCCATCAACTGGAACGCCTATCTGGTGTCCCTGCTTGGATGGATAAACTAACAGAACATTGGAGATTATCCATATAAAGACCAAAAGGGGGAGATCTTCAAAGAACTACAACATGCAAAAGCGTAAGCCTAAGTAAAATCAGGTTTACGCTTTTAGTTTGTTGTCACCTTCCCCATCTACATCATCCCTACTCATCCATTCTTCAGTTGTTTCTTTCGTACCAATTCTCACAATCAAAAGGTACTCCAAAATTTAAAGGTTAGTTAAACCAACTCCTTAAACCAGTCCGCTTAAATCAAGGGTGTATTGGGTAGGAAGTTTCTGTTCATTCTTGATAAACATCAGCATATAAATAGGGAGATAAGTGATTTTTCCCACCTTCTTCACATTATCGTTACACAACACATAGGCTTTTGAAATCTGATAGGTTGTAGAGTTCATCACATTCGTAAGCGCTTTGTGACGCTCATAATCCTTGCCCGATTTAACCTCTAAAGGCAACACCTCACCATCTTGCTCTATCACAAAATCCAGTTCACCCTGCCGCTTGTTGTTATAATAATACAGCTGGAAACCTTGCGCCCAGAGTTCTTGTGCCACCGCATTCTCATATATCGAACCAAAGTTGATGGACGGTTCGTTATCCAAAATCTTCAGCTGAATGCCATCTGCATAAAGACATGCCAAAAGACCAATGTCAGCCATAAACAGTTTGAATAAGTTTCGGGAGCTCGACAAAATCAAAGGCACAGTAGGCTCCTCAACATTATATACCGGCAGAGCAACACCAGCATCCTTCAACCACAAGAAACTATTCCGATAACGTGAAAACTTGATGTTTTCATTCAGGTTCTTCAATATGAAACGCTTGTTCTTGGCATCAAGCTCAGCAGGAATCCTGTCAAAGATTTCTTGAATATACAATTTATGGTCAGGGTCATATTTCGCTATATCCTGCTTATAAAGACGTATGATAGCCTGCTGCTCTGCCATTACATCTTGCAGATTATTAGTAGTCAGATATTTATCAACAGCTGCAGGCATTCCACCTACAATAAGATAAAGGCGGAATACCTCCATCATCTTTTCATGGATGAATTCATCTACAGACGTCCCTTCTGTAAAATGTTTCCTCAAAACATCTATAATTCTATCGTTGATACCAACGGCAGTTGCAAACTCCTCCAAATCAAGCGGATACATATCTTTCACATCCATATATCCCACTGGAGCTGAACGGAGATTCTTAATTTCCACACCCAATAAGCTACCACTTAAAATATAGCGATAACTCCCCTCCTCCACCAAAAACTTGATGGCAGTTACAATTTCCGGGCATTCCTGCACTTCATCAAAAAACACAAGGGTATTACCCTTTATTAAATCCTGGCTGGTCACTGTGGAGAGACGCAATAAGATGTCTTGACAGTTCTTCGCCTTGCTGAAGACCTTTACCAAACCCGGATTTTCAATGAAATTGATTTCAACGAATCTTTCAAAATGTTCATGACCGAAACGACGGATAGAATATGTTTTTCCTATCTGTCTTGCTCCTGTCAACATCAACGCTTTCTTATGGGTATCGAAAAAGTCAGCTAAATATCTGTCTATCTTACGCTTAATCATTTTTTGTCCTCTTTTCTAATATTAAACGGATGCATTTTGTCCGTTTTTCCAAGACAAAAGTACTATATTCTGTCCGTTTTTCCAAGGAATTTACACATATTTTTGTCCGTTTTTCCAAGTTTTAACGCTTTTAACACACTTTTCATTCGCGCGAATTCCGCGAATTCAACAAGCAACTGCCAAATATCCTGCAGATCTCAGTGAATAAAGTCATCATCACCATTTTCTATATCCCAGTTTTTCCACTCATCTGTTGCTTCCCATCATCGCAAGGCATCACAATAACGGTTAAACTGCTCATCTGTCAATACCCAATAATTCAGGCCATATTTTGTATAAAAAAGTATTTTCAAAACGCTATTTGAAATCCCAAACGTCACTTAACTGATCAAACAAAACAAAAAAAAGAGAGAAACCAAGGAGCATAAGCTACTCGATTTCTCTCTGGAGATTCTATTTTGCAGTTGTGATTTAAAGAGGCAACATTCGTAGACGTTGTCCTACAACTCCTTGAGCATAAATATAGTGGTGGCGGTATGTCCTGAGTCACCAAGGCGCAGAGGAATATGCCTGAAGCCATGACGTTCATACATGGCAGCCAACTGTTGCTGGTCCTTCTCTTCAATATGTCTAATCTCAATCATATCAATTTCCTAAATTACATAGTCCACTTCTGAATCAGTCAGAAGATGCTGCATGAAATAAACAATCTGCTTGCGCCACCAAGCCCAGTCATGGTCAATGTCATGTCCCCAGTAGTCTACCCAGGCAGGGACATTCTTCTCCTTGAGCAAGGCATCCATCTGACGGGTACTGTAGAGCAGTTCTTCCTCCCAGGCTCCCTGACCTACACACATGATGACTTTCCCTTCGGCCGGTGACCGTTGGTTCAGGGCGTATTATTTCACGATAATCTCATCAACAAACAGCCAGCCGCCGAAGCTGCTTGGCTTCGCCTGAACACGGATGTAGCGGGCTGTCTTGCCGCCCTTCCAGGTAAGCGTCTTGAAATTCAGAATCGGCTCCTTGCTCGACTCATACTTCTTGTCGAATACCTGGGTGAAGTTCTTGCCATCCTCACTAACTGATACCGTATATTGAGATGGATAGAAAATCTCAGGACCGCTGCTCTGCATGAAATCGGTGCCCACGCTGCTGATCTTGGTAGATTTACCGAGGTCAATGGTTACATCGAAGCAATCCTTGCCGATAAAGCCCTGCCAGCGTCCATCGCCATGAGCCCATCCGCCCATATTGCCATCCACCAGCGTCTTTTCGCCAGCCGCCGGATAGTAGCGGTTGTAAGCATGGTTATAGGTAACCTTGGCACCCACAGCCTTGTGCTGCACCGGCTTCATCTTCTCCTTGCGCTCACCAATCTCCTTCTTCAACTCGAATGGGTTCACGCCTTCAGCCTTCAGATGTTCTATCTGCGCCAGGGCACGGGTCTTGAACTCAGGATAGTTCTTGGTCTTGGTTCCGTTCCAGCCAATCTCTGCCAGAGCCAAGGCACGAGGATAAAGCATGTACTCGGCATACTCTGGAGTAGGAATATGCTCGGTCCAGAGGTTTGCCTGCACACCGGTAATCATATTGCGCTCCGCCTCAGGAAGATCGCTTCCCGGCACGTAGCTATACACCTTCTCGGTAGGAATGAAACCGCCATTTGCCACAGGCTGGGTGCCCGGCGCATCCTGATACATATCGAAGTAGCAGTAAGCTCCCGGCGACATCACCACATCGTAGCCATGCTTGATGGCCTCGTGTGCCAGTTCGGTGCCACGCCAAACCATCACGGTGGTATTCTTGGAGAGATTTCCGGCAATCACCTCGTCCCAACCCACGAGCTGTCTGCCATGCTCGTTCAGGAACTTGCCCATGTGGGAAATGAGATGAGCCTGCAATCCATCCACATGGTCTATGCCCAGCTCCTTCATCTTCTTCTGGCAAAGTGCACAACTGCCCCATGACTTCTTCGCAGCCTCATCGCCACCCACATGGATGTAATGAGACGGGAAGATATCCATCACCTCTTTCAAGACATTCTCCAGGAAATCGTAGGTTCCGATGTTGCCCGGACAGAAATCTGCCTGCTTGTAAGGCTCATGGGTACAGGATAACTCTGGATATGCGGTAAGCACCTCCTCAGAATGACCCGGCATTTCGATTTCCGGAACAATGGTGATGCCACGCTCGGCAGCATATTTCACCAGGTCGCGGAGTTCATCCTGGGTGTAGTAACCACCCTCGGCACCCTCGCTGCCCTGCTCCAGATACTTGTTGCCATTGGCATTCCAGTCTTTCCATAACTTACCCGAACGCCAGGCGGCGAAATTGTTGAGTCTAGGATAACGCTTGATTTCGATGCGCCATCCGGCTGCATCGGTCAGATGGATATGGAGACGGTTGAACTTATATTCCGACATCACATCAATCTGCTTCTTGAGGAAGGAGATTGGGAAGTAATGACGGGAAACATCGAGCATCAAACCGCGCCACTTGTAGGCAGGTGCATCCACGATGTCGCAGCATGCAATGCCTTTCTTGGTGGTAAGCTGCTCCATGGTCTGCCAGGCACGGAGGAAGCCTTCGCTGCTGGCGGCACTGATTTCAATGGCATCAGGTGCCACATGAAGCCGGTATGCCTCTGGCGAAGATGCATTGGCGAGTGGAGTAAACTTCACCACTCGCTTGGCTGCATCATTCACCTTGACATTCCATGCCTTGGTATAGATATTCTCGGCATCAGCGCCTACTTGGTTTTCTACTTTCACACCGTCGCTGGTGTTAAAAACGCCCTTGCCCATCGTAACCTGCTGCGGTTTTGGCAGCAGACTCTGGGCCTGGAGCGGCGAGGTTAGTAAGAGTGCCCCGAAAAGGGACAATAGATTGTTGGATTTTTTAGTCATACGGCTTATCTATAAAAAATTAATATCAGTCCGCTAAGCTATCGACCTATTGTCTCTAACTTAGCGTACTATTTTAAAACTTATCGTTCTACTTTCTCGATAATTTTCATTCCCTCTTCCACTGCCTGCATATTCAATGGAATCAGGTTATGATGGCGCTCTGGCAACGACTTGAAGAGTGCCTTGTTCAAACCGTCGGTGCTCACCACAGGGCAAACCTTCAGCAGTCCACCCAATACAATCATATTGAACACCTTTGAATTCTTCATCTCGGCAGCTTTGTCCATCGCATCAATGCGATAGATGGTGATGTCCTTGCGCTGAGGTGGATTCATGATGCCATAACCATCATAAATCAGGATGCCGCCTGGCTTGATCTTCGGCTCAAACTTATCGAGCGATGGCTGATTGAGCACAATGGCAACATCGTAATGGCTCAGGATAGGCGAAGAGATGCGGCTGTCGCTCACGATGACCGTTACATTGGCTGTACCACCACGCTGCTCCGGACCATAAGCAGGCATCCAGGTCACCTCCTTGTCCTCCATCAGTCCTGAGTAAGCCAGGATCTTTCCCATCGAAAGGACGCCCTGACCACCAAAACCGGATATAATGATTTCTGTCTTCATTGTTCTTACAAATTTGTTGTATCCTTCAGGTCGCCCTTAGGATACTGCTTAAACATGTTCTCTTCCATCCACTTGTTTGCCTCAACAGGTGAGAGCTTCCAGCCGCTGTTGCAGGTAGAAACAATCTCTACCAGGCTGGAACCCTTGCCCTGCATACTTGCCTCGAAAGCCTTGCGGATGGCCTTCTTCGCCTTGCGGATGCTTGCCACGGTCTCCACACTCTGGCGGGTTACGTAGCAGGTACCCTGCAGATGGCTGGCAAGTTCGGTGATGTTCAGTGGATAACCATGAAGATCAGCCTCTCGTCCGTAAGGACAGGTAGCGGTCTTCTGACCCAACAGGGTGGTTGGAGCCATCTGTCCACCCGTCATACCATAGATGGCATTATTGATGAAGATGATGGCGATATGCTCGCCACGGTTCAGGGCGTGGATGGTCTCGCAGGTACCGATGCACGCCAGGTCGCCATCACCCTGATAGGTGAAGACGAGACGGTCTGGCCACATACGCTTGATACCCGTAGCTACAGCAGGGGCACGGCCATGGGCAGCCTCCTGCCAGTCGATATCCAAATAGCGGTAAGCGAAGACGGCACAGCCCACCGGACAAACGCCCACAGTCTTATCCTCCATGCCCATCTCCTCGATGACCTCGGCAACGAGCTTATGAACTACGCCATGCGAACAGCCCGGGCAGTAGTGCATCGGGGTATCGTTCATCAGCGTAGGCTTCTTATATACCAGATTCTCTGGTGAAATTATATCATTCATTTTATTAACTTCTTTAATGCTTCAACGATTTCCTCCGGCTCCGGCACAATGCCGCCCAGGCGACCGAAGTGCTCTACTGGAGCCTGTCCATTCACAGCCAGGCGCACATCCTGAACCATCTGACCGGCATTGATCTCAACAACCAGAATGCCCTTCTTCGTCTTTGCCAGCTCATGGAGTTCCTTCTCAGGGAAAGGCCAGAGGGTGATAGGACGGAAGAGACCCACCTTGATGCCCTGCTCTCGGGCATTCTCGATGCTCTTCTCGGCGATACGTGCCGCACTACCGAAGGCTACGATTACATAGTCGGCATCCTCCATCTGCTCCATCTCATATCTTACTTCGTTGTCACGAATCTTCTGATACTTCTCCTGGAGGGCAAGATTGCGCTCCTCCATCACCTCCGGTTTGAGTTCCAGAGAGGTCATGATGTTGACCGGGCGACTCTTTGGACGACCGATGGTAGCCCAAGGACACTCCCTGGCAATCTCCTCCTCGGTACGACGAGGTTTCATAGGTGGCAAAACCACCTTCTCCATCATCTGTCCGATTACGCCATCGCTTAAGATCATCGCCGGATTACGATACTTGAAGGCGAGGGTGAAGGCAAGATCCACAAAGTCTGCCATCTCCTGAACAGAAGCAGGAGCCAGCACAATGACGTTGTAGTCGCCGTTACCACCGCCGCGGGTAGCCTGGAAATAATCACTCTGAGATGGCTGGATGGTACCCAGTCCCGGACCGCCACGCTGCACGTTGACGATGACACCCGGAATCTCTGCACCTGCCATATAGGAGATACCCTCCTGCATCAAAGCCACACCCGGACTGGATGAGGTAGTGATGACACGCTTACCGGCGCCGGCGCCACCATATACCATATTGATAGCCGCCACCTCACTCTCTGCCTGGAGAACCACCATACCCGATGTCTCCCAAGGCTTGAGCAGAGCCAGCGTCTCTATAATCTCACTCTGAGGTGTGATAGGATAGCCGAAGAAGCCATCCGCACCACATCTGATACAGGCATGGGCTATCGCCTCATTGCCTTTCATTAATGTTACTTCTTGATTTGCCATTGTTTAGTCCTCCTTCTTACGATAAACAGTGATACAGCCGTCAGGGCAGACGATGGCGCACGAGGTACACCCCACACACGCATCGGCATTGACAGCCTCAACATAGCGATAGCCATGCACATTGACCTTCTTCAGAGCCAATGCGATGACATCTTGAGGACAAGCTTCTACACAGAGTGCGCATCCTTTGCAACGCTCCGTATCGACCACAATGGCCCCTTTAATTTTGCTCATATTCTATATATTTTCTTTTTCTTATATTATCATTCTTCACTGGAGTAACCAAAACTGCTACTGTCCACAACAGATTGCTATGGATTGTAGTAGTCTTTGCAATAAAAGCTCATGATATCATCCAGCATCTCCTTGGCTGCCACGGCAGGACTCTCCGGATCGAGAGCTATCGCCTCCATATAGCTGTCGAGGGCACGCTTGAAGTCGCCTTGCTTTCGCCAGGCATTTCCTTCCTGATAATACTCTTCTGCTGTCATTTTACTCTATATATTTTTTAATTTTATTCTGCGAAAGTACGAAAATTATGCTAAGAAAAAGAATAAAAGCGTAAGTTTTAAACTAAATTAATGTAGTTTTTCCATAAAATGCGCACACAATATTTCAAGTGTGCAATTTTTCGAGAAGAATGTGCATTATTTCTATTATTATATTCTATTAAAACACAATTCGTCATTTACCGCAGTTTTCTACGGTAAATGACGAATAATACGATACCCCTCAAAACGAGGTAGAGAATAAAGGCAAGCCATAGGGCGTGATTGCCCAACAAAGAATGAAGGGCGAAATACATTCCGAAGAATGAAGCAGAAGCTACAGCGGTGGAACAAAGCATAGACTTCGACTGGGTGATGCCCACAAAGATGCCATCGAAGACAAATGCCGACATACCTGCCAGCGGAATAAGCACCGCCCATCCCAGATACGCTCCCGCTGCCGCCACCACCTGCCTGTCGCTGGTCAGCAAAGAGAGAAAGTTTTCTCCACCCACTATATATAATAAGGTGAAAAGAATCGCCACCACGACGCCGAAACCCATCGTCCGCTTTACCACTTCCCGGAACGTCTCCCTGTTCCCGGCTCCATAATACTTGCCGCTCAACGCCTCTGCCGCATACGCAAAACCATCCATGAAATAAGAGAAGATGGTAAAGAGCGTCATCAGCAGGGTATTCACTGCCAGCACCAGCGTACTCTCTCTGGAACCGGCTGCCGTAAAGAAGAGGTTTACAGCCACCAGACATACGGTACGGAGAAAGATGTCTCTGTTCAAGGAGAAAAACCGCTTCAGCGGTTCGGAATCAAAGAGATGCTGGCGATAATCATACTTGCCCAGCCGGCGATAGTAGAGCCGATAGAGCACGCATGCCATCAGGAATCCCCACCATTGGGCGATGACCGTTCCGAGCGCCACACCTTCTACCGTCATCCTGCAGACGAAGACGAGCACCAGAGAGGCTACGATATTCACCACATTCTGAGAGAGCGATACCACCATCGGAATGCGCGTGTTCTGCATACCGATATACCAGCCCGTGAATCCATAGAGTCCGAGCACGGCGGGAGCTCCCCAGATGCAGACATAGCAGTATCTGCGAGCCAGTTCCACGACATCAGTTTCCGGCGACATAGCCCACAATCCACATCCGATGAGTCATCTCTGAAAGATAAAGAACAGCAGTCCTATCCCCACGCCAATGCCCAGGGAGCGAATCAGGAGTCTCACCACCTCGGCAAAGTCTCTCCTGCCCAATGCCTGCGAAGTCATTCCGCTGGTTCCCATCCTCAGAAATCCGAAGAGCCAGTAGATGACATTGAAGAGCATCGAGCCCACGGCAATGGCTCCGATATACGCTGCATCGCCGATATGTCCGACGATGGCGACATCTACCAAACCCAAAAGCGGTACCGTGATATTGGATATTATCGACGGTACCGCTAATTGTAATATTCGTTTATTCACTTATTCCAGTGTTTAAGTGACAAGTATTAAATTCTATACTTCGCAGCCTGCTCCTCAATATAGGCAGCATCGCTGAAGTAGTCGATGCGCATAGCCTTGCGAACCTCATCCATAGTCTGGGCTGCAAACTCGCGGGCATCCTCGCTACCCTTCTTCAGGATATTGAATACCTCAGGAATATCCTGCTCAAACTCATGACGGCGGGCACGGATTGGGTCGAGCATCTTGTTGATGACGCTGTTCAGGAACTTCTTGCAGGTGCCATCACCGATACCACCCTTCACATACTGCTCCTTCAACTCGTCCAAAGTCTTGAACTCTGGCCAGAACTCAGCGAAATCCTCAGGAGTAGAGAATGCCTCCAGATAAGTGAACACGGCATTGCCCTCCAGATGTCCTGGCTCTTCCATGCTCATGCGTGGCTCACCGTTAGACATCTTCTTCACCTTCTTCCAGACAGTCTTCTCGTCATCGCTCATATAGATGCAGTTGCCGAGACTCTTGCTCATCTTCTCCTTACCATCAGTTCCTGGAAGACGACGGCAGCAGGCAATCTCTGGAAGCAGGATCTCTGGCTCTACCAATACAGGCGCATAAGTCTGGTTGAAACGGCGAACCAACTCGCGGGTTACCTCCAGCATAGGCTCCTGGTCCTCACCGGCAGGCACAGTTGTAGCCTTGAAAGCGGTGATGTCGGCAGCCTGGCTCACAGGATAGCAGAAGAAACCGAGCGGAATGTTTGCCTCGAAGTTACGCATCTTGATCTCAGTCTTCACGGTTGGGTTACGCTGAACACGAGATACAGAGATGAGGTTCATCAGGTAGGTAGTCAACTCAGCCAACTCCGGAATCATACTCTGGATATAGAGTGTACACTTCTGTGGATCGAGACCCGCAGAAAGATAATCGAGTGCTACCTCTGTAATGTTCTGGCGAATCTTCTCAGGATTGTCAGCGTTATCTGTCAAAGCCTGAACGTCTGCCATGAATACGAACATTCTGTCAAAGTCACCAGCATTCTGAAGCTGTACTCGGCGCTGCAAGGAACCGATGTAATGACCCAGGTGAAGTTTACCTGTTGGACGGTCGCCCGTCAATATAATCTTTCCCATTTTCTTACGATTTTATATTTTTAGGTGCAAAGGTACAATAAAATAATGAGAATGAGGAAGAAAAGATGTAAAAATAAGCAAAACCCAGAGCTTAGTTGGCAAAATAAAAGCGAGACCTCCGAAAAAGAAGCCTCGCTTATCCTATATTCTGTTTTCGTTGATATCAACGAAAATTAGAACTCTGCATTCTTTGGTGTACGTGGGAATGGAATCACGTCACGGATGTTCTGCATACCGGTTACGAAGAGGATCAGACGCTCGAAACCGAGACCGAAACCTGCGTGTGGGCATGAACCATACTTACGGGTATCAAGATACCAGCTCATATCCTTCATAGGAATATTGCGAGCCTCAATCTCACCCATCAGCTTGTCATAGCTCTCCTCACGGACAGAACCACCGATGATTTCACCAATCTGTGGGAACAGTACGTCGGTACCCTGAACGGTCTGACCGCTCTTGCCGCCGAAGCCGCTCTCCTCCTCGTCTATCTTCATATAGAATGCCTTGATAGCCTTTGGATAGTTGGTCATGATGACTGGGCGCTTGAAGTGCTCCTCTACGAGGAAGCGCTCGTGCTCTGAAGCCAGGTCATCACCCCACTCACATGGGAACTCAAACTTCTTGCCGTTGGCGATAGCCTCCTGCAGGATGCGGATACCCTCTGTATATGGAAGATGAACGAAGTCTGAATTCAATACGCCCTCCAGACGAGCGAGCAAGCCCTTGTCGATCATCTTGTTCAAGAAAGCAAGGTCGTCCTTGCAGTGCTCCAGTGCCCAACGGATACAATACTTGATGAAGTCTTCCTCCAACTCCATCAAACCATCCATATCCAGGAAAGCAACCTCTGGCTCAACCATCCAGAACTCAGCCAGGTGGCGAGGAGTGTTACTGTTCTCTGCACGGAAAGTAGGACCGAAGGTATAGATGGCACCGAGTGCTGTGGCACCCAGCTCACCCTCCAACTGACCAGAAACAGTCAATGAAGTCTGCTTGCCGAAGAAATCATCAGAATAATCGATCTTACCATCCTCTGTCTTCTTCAAGTTGTAGAGGTTCTTGGTTGTTACCTGGAACATCTGACCTGCGCCCTCACAGTCGCTGGCTGTGATGAGAGGAGTATTGAAGTAGAAATATCCATGCTCGTGGAAGTAGGTGTGGATAGCCATCGCCATGTTGTGGCGGATACGCATCACGGCACCAAAGGTATTGGTACGGAGACGGAGGTGAGCATACTGACGCATGTACTCGAAGCTCTGTCCCTTCTTCTGCATTGGATAGTCGTTGCCGCAAAGACCGTAGATTTCGATGCTTTCGCACTGAATCTCAACGCTCTGACCGGCACCCTGGCTCTCTACCAAGGTACCTACTACGCTGATGCAGGCACCAGTGGTAATCTGGCGGAGCTGATTCTCATCGACCTTTGATGGGTCGACTACTATCTGAATATTATTAATAGTAGAACCATCGTTAAGAGCGATAAAATCGACTGCTTTGCTACTACGATGGGTACGAACCCATCCCTTAACATTCACGATTGAGTCGTAGGCTGTGCTCTTGAGCAAGTCAACGACTTTAGTTCTTTTTACTTTTTCCATTGTTAATTAATAGGTTAAAAAGGAGACTAAACAGATAGTCTCCTTTCTTATTATATCTTATTATCCTTATTCAAAAGCACCCATGCGGAGCATATCTACTTCCTTCTCAGTAAGGAAGCGCCAGTCACCGCGACGGAGATTCTTCTTGGTCAAACCTGCAAACTGAACACGGTCGAGCTTGGTTACACGATAGCCGAGGCTCTCGAAGATACGGCGAACGATACGGTTCTTACCGCTGTGAATTTCGATACCTACCTGTGACTTGTCACGCTCGTCAGCATAAGCAACTGCATCTGCCTTGATCTCGCCATCTTCCAAAGTGATACCCTCGCTGATCTGCTGCATATCGTGAGCAGTGAGGTTCTTGTCAAGGTGTACGTGATATACCTTCTTCTTCAAGAACTTAGGGTGAGTCAGCTTAGAAGCCAGGTCACCATCGTTGGTCAACAGGAGTACACCTGTTGTGTTACGGTCGAGACGACCTACAGGATAGATACGCTCAGGGCATACATCCTTTACGAGGTCCATCACAGTCTTGCGCTGCTGAGGATCGTCGCTGGTTGTCACGTAATCCTTTGGCTTGTTGAGCAATACATATACCTTCTTCTCCGAAGATACTACAGCATCATGGAACTTCACCTCGTCGGTGCGAAGAATCTTGGTACCCAACTCGGTAACTACCTGACCATTGACAGTTACCAGACCAGCCTGGATGAACTCATCAGCCTCACGGCGAGAGCAGACACCAGCATTGGCAAGGAACTTATTCAAGCGCAATGGCTCTGTTGGGTCGATATTCTCCTCCTTGTATTCGATACGTTTCTTCATGCTATACTTAGCATTTGGATCGTATCCTGGAGTGTGCTGACGGAAGCCACCACCACGGTTGTTGCCATAGCCACCACCCTGTGGACGACCATAGCCGCCACCACGGTTGCTATTGTAACCACCCTGCTGAGGACGGCCATAACCACCACCACGGTTGCTGTTGTAGCCACCATGCTGAGGACGGCTGTTGTAACCGCCATGCTGAGGACGGCTGCCATAGCCACCCTGCTGAGGACGACCATTGTAACCACCCTGCTGACGTGGCTGATAGCCACCAGTTGATGGATGCTGATCGTCACCTTCTGCGTTATTATTGAAACGAGGACGGCTGTTGTAGCCACCCTGCTGTGGACGGCTGCCATAGCCACCCTGCTGAGGACGACCATTGTAACCACCCTGCTGACGTGGCTGATAGCCACCAGTTGATGGATGCTGATCGTCACCTTCTGCGTTATTATTGAAACGAGGACGGCTGTTGTAGCCACCCTGCTGTGGACGGCTGCCATAGCTGCCACGGCTGCTACCATAGCTACGCTGTGGACGCTCGCTGCTAGAGCTGGTAGAACTGCTCTGCAAGCCAGCACCGAAGCCTTCCGGACGGAAGCCACCCTCGCTACTGCTGCTACTTCTATCGCTGTTGAATGATGGGCGATGACTGTTAATACGTGGACGCTGTGTGCGACCTACACTACGATAACTCTTCTGATAACCGCCTGCGTTGAAGCCCTCTCGGGTGTTCTCGCTCTCAGACGATTGACTCTGTGGTTTGTTTTCGAACTCTGAATCCATAATTTATTCAATATAAAAGCCTCACGGCCGGGTTAATAAATCTATTATTATTAATTATGTTATATATGATATGTCTTGATATATCCTTGGCTGCCCGTTAGGGAAACTGCTTTTTGATTAAATACCGGTGTAATTGCTAGGAGTGATAGCCATCAGTTCGGCCTTCACGCTATCGCTTACATTCAATCCCTTGATAAACTCATGAATGGTCTCCTCTGTCATATGGGTATTGGTGCGGGTGAGCGCCTTCAAAGCCTCGTATGGATGTGGATAAGCCTCACGACGAAGGATGGTCTGGATAGCCTCAGCTACTACAGCCCAGGTATTATTCAAATCTTCCTGCAACTTCTCCTCATGGAGGATGAGCTTACGCAAGCCCTTCAATGTGCTCTGGATGGCGATGACGCTATGACCGAGAGGCACACCGATGTTACGGAGTACGGTACTGTCGGTAAGGTCACGCTGCAAGCGGCTAACCGGGAGCTTCTGTGCCAGGAACTGGAGGATGGCATTGGCAATACCGAGATTACCCTCACTGTTCTCGTAATCAATAGGGTTCACCTTGTGTGGCATGGCGCTGGAACCAACCTCACCGGCCTTGATTTTCTGCTTGAAGTAATCCATAGAGATGTACATCCAGAAGTCACGGTCCAAGTCAATGATAATGGTGTTGATTCTGCGGATGGCATCAAAGATGGAACCCAGATGATCATAGTTGCTGATCTGAGTAGTATATTGCTCACGCTCCAAGCCCAGCTTCTCGCTGACGAACTTGTTACCGAAAGCCTTCCAGTCATACTCAGGATAAGCTACATGATGAGCATTGTAGTTACCGGTAGCACCACCAAACTTAGCAGTAAACTTGCAAGCCTTCAAAGAATCAAGCTGCTCGGTAAGACGATATACATAAACCATGATTTCCTTGCCCAAACGGGTAGGAGAAGCAGGCTGACCATGAGTCTTAGCCAGCATAGGTACATCCTTCCACTCATCAGCATAAGTCTGAAGCTGGGCAATCAGCTCTTCAACCTGAGGGTAGAAGCACTCCTCCAGAGCTTCCTTCACTGAAAGAGGCACACTGGTGTTGTTGATGTCCTGAGATGTCAAGCCGAAGTGGATAAACTCCTTGTAGGCATCCAAGCCACCAATCTTGTCAAACTCTTCCTTGATGAAATACTCAACAGCTTTCACATCGTGGTTGGTAACCTTCTCAATGTCTTTCACACGCTGAGCATCGTTCTCGTTGAAATGACGATAGATGTCACGCAAACGCTCAAACAGCGACTGATCGAAAGAAGCCAGCTGTGGCAATGGTAACTCACATAAAGTAATGAAATACTCTATCTCTACTCGAACACGATAACGGATGAGAGCATACTCTGAAAAGTAGTTAGCGAGTTGCTCTGTTTTTCCCCTGTAACGACCATCTATAGGTGATATGGCAGTCAATAAATCTAAATTCATAACAATACGTATTATTTATATAGGGTGCAAAGTTAATGAATTCCTACGAGAAAACAGAAAAACTGAGAATTATTTAGCTTTAATTAAAACAAAAAGGTCTTTCAACGATTGTTGAAAGACCTTTTAACTTGGTGGGCGCTGACGGATTCGAACCGCCGACCCTCTGCTTGTAAGGCAGATGCTCTAAACCAGCTGAGCTAAGCGCCCTAACTTTTCGTAAGCGGTTGCAAAGGTACTACAAATATTTGATTCCACCAAACTTTTTCCTACTTTTTTTTCATTTTCGTTGAAAAAACATGAAAAAAGGCATTTTCCACGGGGAAAAATGCCCTTTATATAGGATGATTTGGCGCTTTTTGCCAAAACTTACTGTTCCACAGAATCTGCAGGAGCATCTCCAGAATCAGCTGGAATATCTACGGAATCTGCAGGAGCTACGTCGATAGCATGCTCTGTCTCCTTCTCTCCAGCCTGCTTTTTCTCCAAAAGTCCTCTCAAACGCTCGGTTTCTGCATTGGCATCTTCCAAAGCAGCATTCAGGGCATCCAGTTCTGACTGGTGAAGCGTATCAACAATATCCATATCCGGAGCCTTTCTCCAACGGGAAGAGCCCAAATTGTAGGTAATACCTAGTTCGAAATAGTAATTCTTGCATCGGCGGGTCCAAGACTGGTCGGCACTTCCTGCACAATTATCAATGTTATGATCGAAGGTATTCAGACCAGCCTCAGCAAAAAGCTGAACCTTTTCTGCCACCTTCCATGCCGAATGAAGACCCAGACTGTAATTCATGGCATAGTTGTCGTGAGTCATCGAGCGGCCCACACCGGCACCGGCAAACGCCATCATGTTCCAGACGCGCTCTTCCTTATAACCCTTGAAAAGGTTGGTCAGGTTGAACATCACCTGCTCATTGGCTACCCAATACTTGTTACCATTGCCCTCGTTGGTATCCTCGTTCCAGTCGGCATCCACCTTCTTTCCCCAAAATCCCTGAATCTTGGTACGAAGACCGATACCTGGCGTAAACCACTTACCGAAAGCCAGGGAGATGCCCGGATTGCTGCGGAACTTCTTGAAAGGACTTTTCGACAGATCGTGTCCTCTCTCTTCGGCAGAATACCATGCATTCCAGTCCAAGCCAGCCTGCACAAACCAATTACTGAAAAAAGAATTGGTGGCAATACTATATTTTTCTTCAGGAACCACATCCTGAGCAAAACTACCCATAGAAACACTGGCCAAAGCCAGCAAAGCAAATATCTTTTTCATACCTATCTATTTTAAACTTTCAGTTTAACTACACCTTATTATATATAGCAATCTTCGATATTATATATAGCATTCTTTGATGATGGAAGCCTCTACCCCAGAAGATGCTCTATCTCCTGCTGCTGGAGGATGCAGAGCACCGACTTGCCATCAGGAGTATAGTTCACATTCTCGCAGGCGAAAAGTCCATTGACCAATCCTTCCATCTCCTCATTGCTCAACACCTGTCCGTGCGGTATCGCTGCTTGACGGGCAAGCGAAAGAGCCAGGGCTTGGTTGATTTCATCCATGGCAGAGACTCCTTTCTCCACAGCACTGGATACCATATCCTGCACCAGTCTTACCGGATTCATACCTTCCAGACCGGCAGGTACGGAGTTGACGGCATAGCTGCCACCTCCCAGATCTTCCAATTCAAATCCCATCCCGTTCATTTCCGGCAAGATCTTTTCGAAGATTACCTTCTCCGACATCGGGAACTGCACTACTTCCGGGAAGAGAACCTTCTGGGAATGGAAGGTGCGCTCGGCAAGCTGCTTGAGATACTGTTCGAACAGGATACGCACATGGGCACGATGCTGGTCGATGATCATCAATCCCGATTTCACGGCGGTCATGATATACTTGCCTTTATACTGATAATGGGATGGCGACTTCTCTGCAATGATACTGCTGGCCGTAGTACCTGCAGCAGTAGCCTGCTCGGGCTCATCAAAGAGTTCCATCGTATGCTGCTGTTCATCCTGGTCTTTCAACCCCTCGTAAAGCTGTTCCCAGTTCTGGTCTATCTCCGGTTTGGTACTGGAAGGACCAGGAAAACCGGCTCCAACAGGCTTCGCCGTAGTGGCAGGACGAGTCTTAAAAGGATTATATCCCGGATTGACGCTGATCTTCGGAGCCGATGCCGAAGGAATCTCTTCCGGATTGAACATCGGGATTTCCGGCTTATCCTCGGTATCGAAGTCGATGGTAGGTACATCATTAAACATACCGATGCTCTCCTTCACGGCAGCCGAGAGAATCTGCCAGATAGCCTGCTCATTCTCAAACTTGATTTCGGTCTTGGTAGGATGGATGTTCACGTCGATGTCCTTAGGATCCACCTCGAAATAGAGGAAGTAAGGCACCTGCTCTCCTACCGGAATCAGACGGTCGTAAGCCGCCATCACCGCCTTGTTGAAATAAGGATGCTTCATGTATCTGCCGTTCACAAAGAAGAACTGATGCACTCCCTTCTTGCGGGCAGCCTCCGGTTTGCCGGCAAATCCGGAAACCTTGCACATGGTTGTCTCTACATTGACGGGCAAGAGATCATGATTGAACTTCTTGCCAAACACATCCAGGATACGCTGGCGCAGATTGGCAGCACGAAGATTGAACACTTCCGTGCCATTGCTGTGCAGGGTAAACGAAATCTGCGGATTCACCAAGGCAATGCGCTCAAAAGCGGTAAGGATGTTATTGAGCTCGGTAGAATTCGATTTCAGGAATTTACGGCGGGCAGGAACATTGTAGAAGATATTGCTCACAGAAAAGTTGGTTCCCACAGGACAGGCACAAGGTTCCTGACGCTCATACCGGGAACCCGATATGGCTACGAGGGTACCTATCTCGTCAGATTCCTGACGGGTCTTGAGTTCCACCTGTGCCACGGCAGCGATAGAAGCCAAAGCCTCTCCTCGGAATCCCATCGTACGGAGGGCAAAGAGATCGTCTGCCTTACGGATCTTAGAGGTGGAATGGCGCTCAAAGGCAAGGCGGGCATCCGTCTCCGACATTCCCTTGCCATCATCAATGACCTGGATGTTGGTGCGACCCGCATCCACCACGACCACCTGAATATTCCTGGCGCCGGCATCAACAGCATTCTCCACCAGCTCCTTGATGACAGAAGCTGGTCGCTGTATCACTTCTCCTGCTGCTATCTGATTGGCAACAGAATCTGGTAAAAGTTGGATGACATCACTCATCGTCGTTTCTTTTTTTATTTACGTTTGTTTTTCTTGGTAACTTTTGGCGCTACCTTTGAGGTTTTTCTGGAAGCTGCACGAACAGTTTTCTTAGGAGCTGTATTGGATGCACTCTTGGATGCCTTCTTGTCTGTTTTCCCAGATGCAGTCTCAGCTTCAGCCTTCTCCTTATCCTCCTTGAGCGGTTCCTTCTTCAGGGACTGCAAAGGTGCCTCATGGCGCTTGATGGATTTCAACTCCGTGCCACTCGACTTGCCACGCCATACAAAAATATCATTCTTATCCGTTGGTCGGAGGTCCTCAAACCACGCAAAGTTAGGTAACTTATACTTGGCTGGCGGAACCTGTGTAATCGGATACATAGTACTGGTGAACTTATTGGTCCAGATCTTATCCAACTTTCTGGCTGCTCCCAGATACATACGCATGGTATCGGTCTCCAGATAGTTGAGTCCCACCAGGGAACTGTCCTTGTCGTTGGTCATATAATAGACCGTCTGCACATTGCCGATCGCTTCCGTCATCTTCATTTCTCCTTTTTCGAAATAGGATTTCATTTCAGAAGAAGTAATCTGATTATAATGTACGCTGTCCGGCATCTGTTCGATAGAGAGAGCCTGACCGATAACATGGGCAAAGCGGATGGTGGAGTCTGCCATATAAGCTCTGATTTCCTCACCGAGCATCTGTCGGTTGGCATTCCAGATAACAGGATCCTTATACATCGTCATACAGGAATCCTTGGAATTGAAGACCAGGGAATCGCAGATAGCCTGCATATCGTTGCGGAAAGCACGGACATGCGGATAGGCATGCACCTTGCGATATACCGAATCTGTATTGATATTGAAAGTATAGATGCGCATGGTATCTGAGTGCATCCACAACGTATCTTTTTGAGAATAGTCGATGGCTACAGGTCGCTTGGTAGCGAATCCCATTCCCGTCTTCTCATTATAACGGAGATAGTTGCAGGTAAGAGAATTCTTATTCTTCTTATCCACATACACCACATTGCCATAACCCGTACTCTCGCCATTCTTGACATAGTAGAGACTGTCACCCGTAATCGACTTATCCTTATCCACCAAGGTAGAACGGCCGAAGAGCTTAGCCTTATCGGTCTTGGTATCATAATAACCATCTGCCGTATGCACCACGCTGGAACCGGAAACAATCTTGGAAGGTCCCACCATGTGGGCGGTAGAGGTTGGAACGTCATAATACAAGGTATCGGTGGTAACCACATCCTTACCACTGCGCAACTTCACATTGAAGACGAACTTTGCCTCTCGGGTCTCGGTATGATATTCTCCCCAGTCGGAAACCAGTCGGTCCTTACCGTCGATAAGCGTACCTCCGTCAAAGAAGTTCGCCATGTTATACAGGCGGTCGAAATCCAGACTGTCCGTCTTCAGGGTCTGTCTGCGATGGTGCAGTACCACATTTCTGCGGGCATGCATCATCTGCATCATACCATCATATTCAGCCCTCTCGCAGGTAAGCGACAAGGTATCACCCTGACGGTAATGCACATGACCGAAAGCCTTCACAGAGTTGGTACCCTGATAGAAATAGGCACTGTCGCAGGTGAGATGACCTCCCTGGTGCATGAACGAAACCTTGCCCTTTACAATCTGGGCATCAGGGTTTCTGCCAAACATATCATAGCGCAGCTCATCGGCGTGAAGAAGATAGACTCTCTCACCCTCCGGGCGCTTCTTGTGTTTCTTCCTAGGTGCCTGCATAGCCTGCACCAGACAAAACCCAAATAGGCATAGAATCAATATGAAAAAGATTCTATGCCCGTTCTTGTTAATATTATGTTGCTTGTTATTGATCATTTAACCCAACCTTGATATTCAAAATTGCAATTCTTGTAGCGATCGTTCATACGAACGTAGGTCTTCTTAATCTTGTCAACCACCCAGTCATGCAACGTTTTTTCTCTTTCCTTGGCAAGTACGACATCCTTCATTACCTGGAAATCTTCAGTAATGGTAGCTCTATGACCCTCTACCCTGCTCACCAACTTGATCAGGGCGCAGGTAGTCTTGCCCTTGCTGTTGACCATGGTAAAAGGTGCAGAAATCTGACCTACCTTCATGGTATCTACCACACGTGCCACCTCTGTAGGAAGATCCTTCATCTGGAACTTAGAGGTACGGTTGTCTGCCTGGGCTGTATTTGCCATCAATCCCTTGTTGTTACGGGTATCCTTGTCATCAGACAATGCCTCTACGGCTGCCTCGAAGGTAAACTTCTTGGCACGGATATCATTACCGATGGAATCCAGACGACCGATTGACTTGTCGATAGCCTCCTGTGAAACCTTTGGCTTGAGCAGGATATGACGGCACTTGATCTTGTCACCTCGCTTATCAATCAACTGGATGATGTGATAACCGAACTCAGACTCCACAATCTTGGAAATCTTCTTTGGGTCGGTCAGGTTGAATGCTACATTGGCAAATGCAGGATCCAACATACCACGTCCGATATAATCCATCTCACCACCCATTCGGGCTGAACCCGGGTCTTCACTGTACATACGAGCCAAAGTAGCGAAAGTAGTCTCACCCTTGTTCACGCGGTCGGTGAAGTCACGCAACTGGTTCTTCACACGGCTGATTTCTTCCATCGGAATACGAGGCTGCATGGTCAGGATCTCTACCTCCACCTCTGTAGGAACGAATGGAATACTATCCGTAGGCAAGTTGTTGAAATACTTACGTACCTGCGCAGGAGAAACCTTGATATTCTTTACCAGTTCCTGCTTCATCTTCTGGATGAGCTGGCGGTTCTTGAAATCATCATGCATCTGCTGGCGCATCTGGGTGATGCTCTGCTTACGGTATTCCTCCAGCTTCTCACGGGATCCAATCATGGAAACCCAGTAGTTGATCTGGTCGTCGATGCCCTGCATGACTTCCGACTCAGACACTTCGATACTGTCGATGGCAGCCTGATGCAGGAAAAGTTTCTGCACGGCAATCTGCTCAGGAATAGAACAGTCTGGATCGCCGACGAACTTGATGCCATCTGCCTCCGACTGCAAGCGGGTAACCTCGACGTCAGACTTGAGGATAGCCTCATCTCCAACTACCCAGATCACCTCGTCAACAATACTTCCCGGGTCGATTGACTGCGAGTCGTTCACCGCTTCCAACTTTGCCGAATCACTGTCGGCAACCGAAGCATGGCGACTCATGCCCATACGTGAGGCGCTTGCGCTCATGCCCATGATAAGGAGCAATGCGATAAACGCCAGACTCATTTTATATCCAGTCTTCATAGATCTGTATTCTGCTTGAATTTTATATTTAATGTTTGTTTACCGTGGCTAATACCTCAGGGTACACCACAAACTGATATTTCTTTCTTAATGTTGCCACCCATTCCTTCTCCAGCTGGTCCTGATAGTCGGCTATCACCCAGGCTTTCACATCCGTGTATTCCTTAGGTCCCTTCTTGAGAATTTTTCCGAATGTAGCATCGTAAGGATAACCTTTAACCTTCTCTACCTTGGCGCTTGTCTTGAACACCAGTGAATCCACTACAGGATGATCTCCCTTTTTGAAGATTCCTTCCTCCACCTGGACACGCACCACCGAATCGGCATTAAACTTCCTTCGAAGCAACTCTGCCCATTGGCTGAAAGGCTTACCCTTTACGCATTTCTTGACCGCTGCCACATCGGCAGCATCCTTTGTATGGTAAGCGATACCCTTGAAGCGGGGATGCTCCCATCTGTATTTCTTCTTGTTCTTGGCAAAATAAGCAGCTTGTGCCTGTTCATCATTCGCCGCTTTCTCCCATACCATCCGGTTGCTGATTTCATAGAGCAGCAATCCGTCGTGATACTCCTGCATGAGATATTTCAGATTCTTGTCGTGAGCCGACAATTCTGAAGCTTTCTGATCCAAGACGGTTTCACGGTCACTTCCCGCAGGCAACGTTCTGGCAATGGAATCCAACTTTTCGTTGATGATTCTTTCTCTGATTCCCTTGGCATCGATGAAACGAAGGATATCGTTCTTCACCGAATCATAAGGATAGAAGTCCTGCTTTCCCATCAGCTTGATGATGTGATAGCCAAACTCCGAGAGGATTGGCTTGCTGATTTCTCCCACCTTGAGTGAGAACGCAGCATCCTCAAAAGTCTTCACCGTCTGCCCTCTTGATATCCAGGAGATGTCTCCCCCCTTGACGGCAGAACCCTGGTCATCAGAATACTTTCTGGCATATCCGGCGAAATCGCCCCCTTTGCATAGAGCCTGATAGATAGATTGAGCCTTCTGTCGCGCCGTTTCCTGGTCTGCAGCAGAGGCTTTCTGTCCCAAACGGATCAATATGTGGGCAGGATGAACCATTCCGCCCGACTTACTGACACGTTGTTTCGCTTCTTCGTAAATTTTCTGCGCTTCCGCCTCCACATCTCCCGAACTGATCATCGCCGGACGCACCTGCTGGTCACGATACTGCAGAAACTCCTGTTTGAAAGAAGCCGTAGTATCGATATGGGCATCCAATGCCGCCAAAACCTTAAGTTTGTAATTAACAAATAGGTCAACATACTCATTGACTGTCTTCTTGTCAATCACGCCCTCGGAATTGTTTTTGTTATAAGAATATTCAAATTCCGAACGACTGACAGGCTGACCATTGATAGTCATGATAGTAGGGTCGTCGTTTTGAGCAAAAGCTATGCTCCCCGAAAGGAGCATAGCTGCAAAAAGCGCATAAAATCTCATATTACTTTTCAAATAATTATTCTGGGCGGCTGTAATTAGGAGCCTCACTGGTGATAGTGATATCATGTGGGTGGCTCTCCAATACACCGGCATTTGTAATGCGGGCAAACTTAGCGTTGTGCAAGTTCTCGATAGTAGCAGCACCACAGTAACCCATACCAGAACGCAAACCACCAATCAACTGGTAGATAACCTCCTGTACAGTTCCCTTGTAAGGAACACGACCTGCGATACCCTCTGGTACAAGCTTCTTGGCATCCTTGGTATCACCCTGGAAGTAACGGTCCTTAGAACCATTCTTCTGCTCCATAGCCTCGAGAGAACCCATACCGCGGTAGCTCTTGAACTTACGGCCGTTGAAGATGATAGTATCGCCAGGGCTCTCCTCAGTACCAGCTACCAATGAACCGATCATTACGCAGCTACCACCAGCAGCCAGAGCCTTCACTACGTCACCAGAATAGCGCAAACCGCCATCGGCAATCAAAGGAACGCCTGTACCCTTCAAGGCAGAATATACATCATAAACAGCACTCAACTGAGGCACACCTACACCGGCAACGACACGGGTAGTACAGATAGAACCAGGACCGATACCTACCTTTACGCCATCAGCGCCATTCTCTACCAAATACTTGGCAGCCTCGCCAGTAGCAACATTACCTACTACTACATCTACCTGTGGGAAGGCAGCCTTAACCTGCTTGAGCTTCTCAACAACACCCTTAGAGTGACCATGAGCAGTATCAATAACGATGGCATCAGCACCAGCCTCAACCAGAGCCTTGGCACGGTCCAAGGTATCAACTGTAACACCAACACCGGCAGCCACGCGAAGGCGACCCTTGGCATCCTTGCAAGCCATTGGCTTGTCCTTAGCCTTGGTGATGTCCTTGTAAGTGATCAAACCTACCAAGCGATTCTCATTATCAACTACAGGGAGCTTCTCAATCTTGTTCTCCTGTAAGATGGAAGCTGCGGCAACCAAGTCGGTCTGGATGTGAGTGGTAACCAGGTTCTCGCTGGTCATTACCTCATCAATCTTCTTGTCCATGTGACGCTCGAAACGAAGGTCACGGTTGGTCACGATACCAACGAGATGATTCTCGTCATCCACCACTGGAATACCACCGATATGATAGTCGTGCATCATATCCAGCGCATCCTTCACTGTACTGCCACGACGGATGGTGACAGGGTCATAAATCATACCATTCTCAGCACGCTTCACGATAGCCACCTGACGAGCTTGCTCCTCGATGGTCATGTTCTTGTGGATGACACCAATACCACCTTCGCGGGCGATAGCAATCGCCATTGAAGCCTCGGTAACGGTGTCCATCGCTGCTGTAACGAATGGAACGTTCAACTCGATGTTACGAGAGAACTTGGTTTTCAACTCTACCTGTTTTGGTAGTACCTCTGAATAAGCAGGGATCAGAAGGACGTCGTCGTAAGTAAGACCGTCCATTACAATTTTATCTGCAACAAATGATGACATATTGTAACCTTTAAAAATTTATTGCGTGCAAATTTAGCAATAATTTCTCAGATAGAGTTCGCTTTTTACGAAAATCTTACCTTATTAATGCTATTTAACGTGATTAGTTGGCTTGTTCGGACAAAAACTTGATTCTAATCAGTCGAATGTCCTCTTCTGTGTAGTCTTCATCCAACTCATCGAGTGCCGCATCCAAGTCGTCTGTTTCGCTCTCCATGAAGTAGTCATAGATGTCGTCGATCTTGTCGTCATCCATCCTGTCTTCGATGAAATAATCGATATTCAACTTGGTTCCGCTATACACGATTGCCTCGATTTCGTCCAGAAGATCAGCGAACTCCAAACCTTTGGCGCTGGCAAGGTCTTCGAGGTCGATCTGTCGGTCGATGCTCTGGATGATATTCACCTTGAGCAATGACTTCTTGGCAACGGTCTTCACGCGCAACTCCTCTGGTCGCTCGATTTCATTTTCTACACAATAGTTCTGGATCAGCTTACAGAATTCCTTGCCATAACGCTTTGCCTTACCGGCTCCCACGCCCTGGATGTTCTGCAACTCCTGCAAGTCGTGCGGATACATGGTAGCCATCTGCTCCAGAGATACATCCTGGAAGATGACGTATGGTGGCAACTTGCGCTTTTTCGCCACACTCTTGCGCAGGTCTTTCAACATGGCGAAGAGAGTTGGATCCAGTGCTTCTCCGTTGTTACTGCCTTCGTGAGCACTCTCTACATAATCGTCCTTAAACTCCTTGTCGGCAACGATCATGAAAGAGGTTGGATTCTTCAGATAGCGCTTGCCGGCGGCAGTCAACTTCAAGAGTCCGTAGTTCTCTACATCCTTCTTGAGATAACCGGCTATCAATGCCTGGCGGATTACCGGATTCCATACCTTAGCATCCATATCCTCACCGGCACCAAACTCTTCCAGGTTGTCGTGCTTGTGGGAAACGATGTCGTCGGTGGCACGGCCTTTCACGAAATCGATGATGTACTCCTGACGGAAGTTTTCCTTCACGGCAGCCACAGCCTCCAAAACCACAACCAGGGCATCCTTAGCCTCAAACTTCACGGAAGGATGCAGACAGTTGTCGCAATTGTGGCAGTTTTCCACATCATATTCTTCTCCGAAATAATGGAGCAGCATCTTGCGGCGGCAGACAGATGATTCAGCGTATGCGGCAGTCTCCTGCAGGAGCTGTCGGCCGATATCCTGTTCAGCCACAGGCTTGTTCTCCATGAATTTCTCCAGTTTTCTCAAATCCTTGCGTGCATAGAAAGCGATGCAGATACCTTCTCCTCCATCGCGTCCGGCACGACCGGTCTCCTGATAGTAACCTTCCAGACTCTTTGGAATATCATAGTGGATGACAAATCTTACATCCGGCTTGTCAATACCCATACCGAAGGCGATAGTCGCCACGATGACATCGATACGCTCCATCAGGAAGTCGTCCTGAGTCTGCGATCGGGTTGCAGAATCCAGACCTGCATGATAAGGAGCAGCCTTGATATCGTTTGCCTTGAGTACTTCAGCCAGTTCTTCCACCTTTTTTCTGGACAGACAATAGATGATGCCACTCTTACCTGGATGCTGACGGATAAACATGATAATCTGGCGATCGATGTCGTTGGTTTTCTGGCGCACCTCGTAGAAGAGATTCGCACGGTTGAAGGAACTCTTGAATTCCCTGGCATCCACGATGCCGAGGTTTTTCTTGATGTCTGTACGCACCTTGTCGGTAGCCGTTGCCGTAAGGGCAATGACCGGTGCCTTGCCTATTTCGTTGATGATAGGGCGTATGCGTCGGTACTCTGGGCGGAAATCATGTCCCCACTCAGAGATACAGTGTGCCTCATCCACGGCATAGAAAGAGATTTTGATGGTCTTCAAGAACTCTACATTATCTTCCTTGGTCAGAGATTCCGGTGCCACATAGAGGAGCTTGGTCTTGCCACTCAATATGTCGCCCTTCACCTTCTCAATGGCCGATTTGTTCAGAGATGAATTCAGATAGTGAGCCACGCCATCGTCTTCGCTCAGTCCATTGATCACATCCACCTGATTCTTCATCAGGGCAATCAGTGGTGAGATAACAATAGCTGTTCCATCCATGATCAAGGATGGAAGCTGATAACACAAGCTCTTGCCACCACCAGTAGGCATCAACACAAACGTATCGTTGCCTTCCATCAGGTTCCTGATGATAGATTCCTGCTCGCCTTTAAACGAATCGAAACCGAAATAATGTTTCAACTGTTCTGTAAGATTTACCTGTTCCGTCATATCCAACTTTAATTTTATATGTCTTTATATGGTATATAGAAATCAGCCGGGATTCTCTCCCAACTGATTTGATGATATTTACAAAGAATGATGCTTGCCGGAATCCTCCTTACGCAGACTCCAGCTGTCCAAGATGAGCCTTGTCGAGCTGTCCCTTGGCATAATCCAATGTCACTTCAAACTTCTTGATCTTCTTGGATGGTACCTCAAACATCGCATCGGTCATCACTGCCTCTACGATAGAACGAAGTCCACGGGCTCCCAACTTATACTCCACGGCCTTATCTACCATGAAGTCGAGTGCTTCCTCTGTAAAGCTGAGCTTGATGCCATCCATCTCGAAGAGCTTCATATACTGCTTCACGATAGAGTTCTTTGGCTCTACCAGAATCTTGCGCAGCGCATCTCTATCCAATGGGTTGAGATAGGTGAGCACAGGCAGACGGCCGATGATCTCAGGGATCAGACCGAATGACTTCAGATCCTGTGGCAGGATGTACTTCATCAGATCCTTCTTATCTACCTTGGCAACATTCTGTACTGAGTTGTAGCCTACCACGTGGGTGTTCAGGCGCTGGGCAATCTTGCGCTCGATACCGTCGAAGGCACCACCGCAGATAAAGAGGATATTCTTGGTATCCACATGGATGTAATCCTGATCAGGATGCTTGCGGCCACCCTTTGGCGGTACGTTCACCATGGTTCCCTCCAGGAGTTTCAAAAGTCCCTGCTGTACACCCTCTCCACTTACGTCGCGGGTGATAGAAGGGTTGTCGCTCTTGCGGGCAATCTTGTCAATCTCGTCGATAAAGACGATACCACGCTGGGCAGCCTCCACATTATAGTCGGCTACCTGGAGCAGACGGGAGAGGATACTCTCCACATCCTCACCAACATAACCAGCCTCGGTAAATACCGTAGCATCCACGATGGTGAAAGGCACATCGAGCAACTTGGCAATGGTACGTGCCAGCAATGTCTTACCGGTACCGGTACTACCCACCATGATGATGTTGCTCTTTTCGATTTCCACGCCTTCCTTATCCTCAGGCTGCTGCAGACGCTTATAGTGATTATAGACAGCAACGGCAAGATGACGCTTGGCCTGTTCCTGTCCGATGATATATTCATCGAGATATTCCTTGATTTCCATAGGCTTTGGCACCTGCTTCAAGGCAAACTTCGCGTCATCGCCCTTTGGATTCAATACGCCAGTCTGCTGCACTATCTCAAATGCCTGCTTGGCGCACTCCTCACAGATAAAGCCATTGATACCCGTGATCAACAACTTCACTTCATTCTCGCTTCTTCCACAGAAGCTACATGCTTTCTTTGGCATAATGTCTTTTCCTTTTTCTTCTTTATACCTTATTATATATATAGCAATCTTGAAATCCGTTACTTACGTACCAGGATATTATCAATCATACCATACTCCTTTGCTTCCTCGGCAGTCATCCAGTAGTTACGGTCGCTATCAGCATAAACCTTGTCGTATGGAGTATGAGAATGCTCAGAGATGATGGTATAGAGTTCCTTCTTCATCTTCAGGATCTCACGAGCCTCGATCTCGATATCAGAAGCCTGACCCTGAACACCACCCAATGGCTGGTGAATCATCACACGGCTATGTGGCAAGGCAGAACGCTTGCCTTCCTGACCTGAAACGAGCAATACGGCAGCCATGGAAGCAGCCATACCTGTACAGATGGTAGCTACATCACTGGTAATAAACTGCATAGTATCATAGATACCCAGACCGGCAGTAACACTACCGCCAGGACTGTTCAGATAGATGGAAATATCCTTGCCGCTATCTACAGAGTCGAGATAGAGCAGCTGTGCCTGCAAGGTGTTGGCAGTATAATCATCAATTTCTGTACCCAGGAAGATGATGCGGTCCATCATCAAGCGAGAGAACACGTCCATCTGGGTAACGTTCAACTGACGCTCCTCCAAGATATAAGGGTTCAAATACTTAGCCTGCGACTTCATCACGTCGTCAAGCACCATCCCATTCATACCAAGATGCTTGGTAGCATATTTTCTAAAATCGTTCATATCTAAATTACTTTTTTCTTCAAAATAAGGAACAAAAAACGAGGTTATCGACCTCATTATCTCATTCGGTGGAACAAAGATAATAAAAAAAGTCGATAACCTCGTAATTATTTGAAGTTTTTTTTCAAAAAAGTGTTATTCCTGCATCATCTTGTTGAAATCCTCTACAGAAATCTCCTTTTCGTTGAGCTTAACAGCACCCTTGAGGGCTGCAGCCAACTTGCGGTCGATAGAGCGATCTACCAATGCGTCAACAGAGTCACCCTTCTTGAGAATCTCGTTAGCATAGTTCTCGATATACTCCTCTGGGATGTTTGTCATACCATACTGAGCGAACTGAGCACGAGCTGCCTCCTTAGCGGTCTCCTTGATATCCTCGTCGTTCACCTTGATATCCTGAGCCTTGATGAGCTGCTCCTTGATGAGGTGCCATGTCAACTCCTTGATGCTCTGCTCGTAGTTCTTCTCTACGAACTCCTCACCCTTATCCTTGTTGTTAGCCAACATGATGCGCTTCAAGAGTGCATCTGGGAATGTCAACTCGCCAACCTTCTTCTCGCAGTGCTCGCGTACGTCGAGGATGAACTTGTAGTCAGAGTCGTTAACCAACTGCTCCTGCAAGCCCTCAGCGATCTTAGCACGGAAAGCAGCCTCGTCCTTCACGTCAGTATCCTCACCGAATACCTGCTTGAAGAGCTCCTCGTTTACCTCGTGCTTCTTGAAACGCTGGATCTCTGTGATCTGGAAGCTGAACTCAGACTCCAAGTCAGCAACAGCCTCACGCTCGATCTTCAAGAGAGAAGAAACCTCAGTATCGTTCTCTGGGTAAGCCTTCTTAGGGTTGAAAGTGATTACATCACCCACCTTAGCGTCATTGAAGAGATTCTTCTGCTCCTCTACCTTGATGTAGCTAGGCATCAGGATAGCACCCTCAACAGTGATACCACCTTCCTTGGTGTTACCGTTCTCGTCGAGCTCACGGATATCACCCTTCAAAAGGTCGTTCTCCTCATACTTCTCGCCCTTCTCGTAGCTGCCTGCACGCTGAGCGTACATCTCTACCTGCTGGTCGAGGATCTTATCGTCAACCTTGATGTTATAGTAATCAACCTTGTCGCGACCGTTGAGAGTTACCTTGAACTCAGGTGCAACAGCGATGTCGAACATGAATGTGAAGGTTGTATCCTTCTCCAGGTCAGCTTGCTCCTGCTTCTCTGATGGGAGAGGCTCGCCGAGCATCTGGATATTGTTGTCCTGTACATACTTGTAAATCTCCTGGCCAACGAGCTTGTTGATGGCCTCCATCTTTACAGATGCACCGAACTGGCGCTTAATCATACCCATAGGAGCCTGACCAGGACGGAAACCTGGAACGTTAGCCTTCTTACGGTAATCTTTCAATGTCTTCTCGACTTCGTTCTTATAGTCTGCCTCCTCTACAACGAGAGTCATAAGACCATTAATCTTGTCAGGATTTTCAAATGAAACTTTCATCTTGATTTTTTATTTTTATTATTATTAATATTATCTTGTTCAATCGGTTCAGGCTCTCCCTGACGCTCCAGGATAAGCCTTTTACACAATCGGCTTGCAAAATTACGCATTTTTAGCCGATATACCTAATATATAAGAGAAAAATTTGTTTTTTTAACCTAATTACTCCTTATCTCTTGCTTTTTTCTGCTCATCCAGCAGCTGGAAGTCCTTCTTTCTAAGCACAAAGCTGGTTGTAAGGTACTTCTCCTTCACTGTCTTGTTTTCTGCCAGCTCCTCCGGAGTTCCCTGGAAAAGGATGCGGCCTTCGAAGAGCAGATAGGCTCTGTCGGTGATGGTAAGTGTCTCATCCACATTGTGGTCGGTGATGAGGATTCCGATGTTGCGGTACTTCAGTTTCCATACGATATGCTGGATTTCCTCTACCTGGATAGGATCGACTCCGGCGAATGGCTCATCGAGCATGATGAACTTAGGATCGTTGGCAAGACAACGGGCGATTTCCACTCTTCGGCGCTCACCTCCGGAAAGCTGGTCGCCCAGGTTCTTGCGCACCTTCTGCAGGTCGAAGTCCTTGATCAGGCTCTCCAGTTTCTCAAGCTGATAGGCTCTTGGCTTGCCGGTCATCTCAAGCACCGACATGATATTGTCTTCCACACTCATCTTGCGGAATACGCTCGCTTCCTGTGGCAGATAGCCGATTCCGGCACGGGCACGCTTATACACAGGAAACTTGGTAATTTCCTGATCACCCAGATAGACATGTCCCTCATTAGGTACCACCAGTCCGGTGGTCATATAGAATGAAGTAGTCTTACCCGCACCATTCGGTCCGAGCAAGCCCACAATCTCACCTTGCTTTACATTGATGGTTACGCCATTGGCAACGGTTCGCTTGCCATAGCGCTTTACCAGTCCTTCTGTTCGCAGCACCAATCTGCCGTCAGAAGACTGCTGCTCTGAATTCATTATTTCGTCCATAATTAGCTAATTTGACTGCAAAAATAATAAAAAACGGGGAAATATCACCTTAAAAAACTAAAACTATTCATAATATTGCAGTTTTTTAGAGGATTTTGCGTAATTTTGCAGCAAAATTCATAGAATATTGACATGATAATAGAAAAATGGCTTACCACCTTCGGTAAATATTTGATATTGATGGGCCGCTCGTTCTCGCGACCAGAACGTATGCGCATGTTCCTCAAGCAATATATCAAGGAAATGTCTCAGCTGGGAGTCGATTCCATCGGCATCGTGCTCCTCATCTCATTCTTCATCGGTGCAGTTATCTGTATCCAGATGAAACTGAACATCCAGAGTCCATGGATGCCTCGATGGGTTTCGGGTTATACCACCCGAGAAATTATGCTGCTGGAGTTCTCTTCCAGTATCATGTGTCTCATCCTCGCCGGAAAGGTGGGTTCCAACATCGCTTCCGAGCTGGGTACCATGCGAGTAACCCAGCAGATCGATGCACTCGACATCATGGGTGTCAACTCTGCATGCTATCTAGTGCTGCCAAAGATTCTCGGTCTGGTCACCATCATGCCTTTCCTCGTCATCTTCTCATCTCTGATGGGTATCATCGGTGCATACGGTACGGCATTCATCGGACATATTCTCCCGCCGGATGACCTTACCCTGGGACTCCAGCATTCCTTCAACCAGTGGTTTGTGTGGATGAGTATCATCAAGAGTCTCTTCTTCGCATTCATCATCTCCAGTGTTTCCTCCTACTTTGGATACACCGTGGAAGGTGGTTCGGTAGAGGTAGGTAAAGCTTCCACCGATGCCGTGGTTTGCTCCAGCGTTCTCATCCTCTTCTCGGATGTGTTCCTTACTCAATTACTCTCTTAAAGACTCTGGCTATGATAGAAGTTCAAAATCTTACAAAAGCTTTCGGCGACAAGACCGTACTCGATAATATCAGTGTGAAATTTGAAACGGGAAAGACCAACCTCATCATCGGACAGAGTGGTTCGGGAAAGACCGTGTTGATGAAGAACCTCGTCGGACTCCTCGAACCTACCAGCGGAAAGGTACTCTACGACGGCCGCGACTTCGTGCAGATGAGCAAGAAGGAGAAGGTGATGATGCGACGCGAGATGGGTATGATCTTCCAGAGCGCAGCCCTCTTCGACTCGCTCAATGTGCTGGAGAACGTGATGTTCCCCCTCGATATGTTCTCGAACATGAATTACAGGGAACGTGTGAAGAGAGCACAGGAATGTCTCGACCGTGTCAACCTGATTGATGCCCAGCAGAAATACCCTGGCGAAATCTCAGGTGGTATGCAGAAACGTGTTGCCATCGCCCGTGCCATCGTGATGAATCCGAAATACCTCTTCTGCGATGAACCGAACTCTGGTCTCGACCCAAAGACTTCGCTCGTCATCGACGAACTCCTCTCGGGCATCACCAAGGATTACAATATGACAACCATCATCAATACCCACGATATGAACTCTGTGATGGGTATCGGTGAGAACATCTGCTTCATCTGCAAGGGTCACAAGGAATGGCAGGGCAACAAGGACCAGGTAATGTCTTCTACCAACGAACAGCTCAACGACCTCGTCTTCGCTTCCGACCTCTTCAGAAAGGTGAAGGAAGTGGAAATGAAAGGGAAGAAATAAAGAGGGGGTGTCATTAGTCACAGCCAATACGCCCTGAAAGGGCAGAAGCTCCTAGCCCAGGGCATCACCCTGGGTTTTAGAACAAATACAAAAAAGTCGCCCTGAAAGGGCAAAAGCTTTCAATTTCAAAGCTTTTGCCCTTTCAGGGCGACTTTACTTTTTGCCAACATTACCCAGGGCGATGCCCTGGGCTAGGAGCTTTTGGGCTTTCAGCCCGACTTCGGCTGCCATCATCTAAACTTATGACACCCCTCTACTTATCTCATTTTCCATTCACCTTTCACCTCTACCATCGGAACCACGATCTGTTCCTTGGTACTGTCACCATAAGCCACTTGCAGGAAGACATCAGCCACATGGCGGGCGGTATCAGCCTTGGCATTCAGCACATCAATCTTCTTCATGCCAGCATGCTCTTTCTGCTGCTGCTCCACATACATTTCCGCATTGAGCACCAGCTGTTCGTGATAGCCTTTCGGAATACGATAAGGTTGGTTGAAACCAGCCACATACTCCTCATACTTTCCTTCCAGGAGCAGGTCGTAATATCCCTTGGCTGCGATACCTGCCAAATAGCCAGGGTCAGGACTCTCCTCCTTGCAGGAAGAAAGTCCCAACCCCATGCTGAATATCATAAAAAACAAAAGTTTCTTCATTTTATAGATGCTTTTGCCCTTTCAGGGCGTCCTATCCATTACGCTTCAATTACTTCTGACGGATGAAGACATTGATTGGACAACCATGCAATGACCAGTTCTCACGGATCTTGTTCTCCAGGAAGCGGCGATAGTTCTCCTTTACATACTGTGGCAGGTTGGCATAGAACACAAACGATGGAATCGTAGTGTTAGGCAACTGTGTACAGTACTTGATCTTGATATACTTACCCTTCACGCTCTGTGGTGGATAAGCCTCGATGATAGGCAACATCACCTCATTGAGCTTGGAAGTACCGATATGAGCCTTGCGGTTCTGGTAAACCTCCTTGGCAGTCTCAAGTACACGGAAGATACGCTGCTTGGTCAATGCAGAAGCAAAGATGATAGGGAAATCCACGAATGGAGCCATACGGTTGCGGATGGCATTCTCGAAGGTATCGATCACCTTCTGGTTCTTCTCCTCTACCAGGTCCCACTTGTTGACTACCACCACCAGACTCTTGTTGTTCTTCTGGATCAGCTGGAAGATGTTCATATCCTGTGTCTCGATACCACGGGTGGCATCCAGCATCAGGATGCAGACATCACTGTTTTCGATGGCACGGATGGAGCGCATCACGGAATAGAATTCCAGGTCCTCGCTCACCTTGTTCTTTCTGCGGATACCGGCAGTATCTACCAGGTAGAAGTCAAAGCCGAACTTATCGTAACGGGTATAGATACTGTCACGGGTAGTACCGGCAATCTCGGTAACGATGTTTCTATCCTCACCGATGAAGGCATTGATGATACTACTCTTGCCTGCGTTAGGACGACCTACCACAGCGAAACGAGGAATATCCTCCTCGATAGCTTCCTCAGGATTGTCCTGAAGCTTGTCCAATATGATGTCGAGCAAGTCACCCGTACCACCACCTGTTGCAGCACTGATACACTGAGGATCACCCAAGCCCAGCTTGTAGAACTCGGCAGCCTCATAATACTCAGCACTGTTATCCACCTTGTTGGCAACAAGGATTACAGGCAGTTTGGCACGACGCAAGATGAGAGCAACATCCTCATCCCAGTCGGTCAAACCGGTGTTTACATCTACCAGGAAGAGCACCAGGTCGGCCTCTTCTGTAGCTACCAACACCTGCTTGCGGATAGCATCCTCGAAAATGTCATCTGATTTAACGACCCAACCACCGGTATCCACTACAGAGAATTCTCTGCCGTTCCAGCTGCACTTGCCATACTGACGGTCGCGGGTAGTACCAGCCGTATCACTAACGATAGCGCGACGAGATTGAGTCAAACGATTGAATAAAGTAGATTTACCCACGTTAGGGCGACCTACGATTGCTACTAAATTTGCCATAAATAGTCATTCGCCTCCTTCCTTTCAGGAGGTATCATGGATGTGGTCTCTGCATCCAAGTTAATAATTTGCCGAAGCTGACCTTGCTCCGGCCCTCGCCCCTGTGGCGAGAGTCACTCCCTCGATTACATTCAGGGAGGAGAAAGTTGTTATTCCGGATTATATCCGAAGGCATCGAGTTCTCGCTGAGAACTGCGCCAATCCTTATCAACCTTTACGAAGGTTTCCAGGAATATCTTCTTGCCGAAGAACTTTTCCAATGCCTTTCTACTCTCGGTGTTCACCTTCTTCAGAGCCACGCCCTGATGACCGATGATGATTCCCTTCTGAGAGTCACGCTCTACATAGATCACGGCATTGATGTGGATGCGGGTATCATCCTCCTTGAACCGCTCCACTCTCACCTCTACAGCGTAAGGAATCTCCTTGTCGTAGTAGAGGAGAATCTTCTCACGGATAATCTCCGATACGAAGAAACGGGCTGGCTTGTCGGTCAACTGGTCCTTGTCAAAGAACGCAGGCGACTCAGGCAGCAGCTCCTTGATACGCTTCAGGAGCATATCCACGCCAAACTTGTTTTTCGCAGAAATAGGAAGAATCTCGGCATTCGGCAACAGCGAGTGCCATTTTTCCACGATATCTCCCAACTTCTTCGGGTCGCTCTGGTCAATCTTGTTGATGAGCAGGAGCACCGGAATCTTCATCTTCTTCACCTTCTCCAGGAATTCGATGTTCTTCTCAGGATTCTCTATCACATCAGTAACATAAAGCAGCACATCGGCATCTGCCAATGCACTCTCCGAGAAGGCAAGCATCATCTCCTGCATCTTGTAGTTTGGCTTCAAGACGCCAGGGGTATCCGAAAACACGATTTGCATATCATCGGTATTCACGATACCCATGATACGATGACGAGTGGTCTGCGCCTTGAAGGTAGCGATGCTGATACGCTCGCCCACCAGTTGATTCATCAGCGTACTCTTACCCACATTAGGGTTACCCACGATATTTACAAAACCTGCTTTATGCATACGATAAAAATTGATTTTAAGCTAAAGAAACGCATCCTTGCTTATTCATTATATTATAGATGAAGTAAGAAAGATGCGTTTCCTTATATAGATAATTATTCTATCCTATTTTTGATATGTCTTACTTGCCGCAAGCAGCACCATCGTATGCCCACTTATAGAAAGAGGCACCATGTACGAAACCTGCACCGAAGGCTGTGAAGATGATGTTGTCACCCTTCTTCAACTGGCTTTCAGCATCCCAGAGTGCCAATGGAATTGTAGCAGCACTGGTATTTCCGTAACGTTCGATGTTTACTACCACCTTGTCAAGTGGAATTCCTGCACGCTTGGTCACTGCCTCGATGATTCGGAGGTTCGCCTCGTGAGGAATCACCCAGTTCACATCATCAGCCTTCAGATTGTTCATCTCCAGGATCTTCATCACGTCGTTGCTCATATCGGTTACTGCGTAACGGAATACGGTACGACCTTCCTGATAAAGATAATGCAGACGATGATCTACGGTGAAGTGTGAAGGAGGGCAGACAGAACCACCAGCCTTCATGTGGAGGAAAGGCAAGCCTTGTCCATCGGTACGAAGGTATGAGTTCTGAACACCTACATTCTCTTCTTCTGTAGCCTCTACAAGAACTGCGCCGGCACCGTCGCCGAAGAGCACACAGGTAGCACGGTCGGTATAGTCAACCAGTGAAGACATCTTGTCTGCACCGATGACGATGATCTTCTTGTATCTTCCACTCTGGATCATGCTTGCCGCAACATCGAGAGTGTAGAGGAATCCACAGCAAGCTGCAGAGAAGTCGAATGCGAAAGCGTTCTTCAATCCGAGCTTACCGAGGACGATAGATGCTGTAGAAGGGAACTTGTAGTCAGGTGTTGTGGTTGTCACAATCAAAGCATCGATTGTGTCTGGATCCACGCCAGTCTTCTGAATCAACTGCTTAGCAGCTTTACGTGCCAAGTAGCTGGTTCCGAGACCTTCCTCTGTAAGGATGTGGCGCTCTTTGATACCCACACGGGTGGTAATCCACTCGTCTGTAGTATCAACCATGCGAGACAACTCCTCGTTGTTGAGGATGTAGTCTGGCACGTATCCACCCACACCTGTAATTACAGCATTGATTTTACCCATTATTCAGCTGCTTCCTTAACGATAGCTACCTTGCCTCTGTAGTATCCGCAAGTTGGGCAAACAGTGTGGTAAACATAATATGCACCACAGTTAGGGCAAACTGCCAATGTAGGAGCTACTGCCTTATCATGAGTTCTTCTCTTAAGTGTACGTGTCTTTGACTGTCTTCTTTTAGGATGTGCCATAATTTTTTAAATGTTTTAATTTTTGAATTTTACTTTTTTAATTTTAAAAGAGCTGCCCATCGTGGATCTACAGATTCTTCGTCTTCCTCACCGCTTCGGGCGGCAGAATGCTGTTGGAGCATTTCAATCATAGCAGGATTGCATTTTCCAGGTGCATGCACGTGCTTGATGGGAATGTTAAGATCTATAAATTCATAGATGAACCACGAGATATCGAGCATTCCTTCGTTCTCGGCCACAATCACGAGGTCATCTTCTTCTGAGTAGTCGTCTCCGAACTTGACCATGAGTCTGTCATCGGTCTCAATGGACTGGTCCATATCATCCAGACAGATGTCACATGGTATGTGTACCACTCCCTCTGTGTGAAAATTGAGCTCGAAGAAGTCGTCCGTCCTGTTGATGGACAGACTACTCTGCAACTCGCCTCTCTGAATATCAGGAGCATCTATTGCCTGAAAGTATTCATCGTCTAGCTTAAACTCCAAGTTTGTTACCCCTTGAGGCAAAGCTTTCAAATCAATCTTAAAAGACTCTATATTACACATAATTCAATATATACCATATTGGTTTCGGGCTGCAAAGTTACAAATAATTTTTGAGATAAAATAATTTTTTATGTAAAAATCACTAAAATCTCTCATTATTAACCGATTATTCTCGGATAATTTGCCGTTTTCTGGTTTTTTCAGGCTCAGGATTCCATCTTGAGTTCGATTCTGAAGGTTGTACCCTTGCCTGGTTCGCTGTTTTTTATCCATATCTTGCCATGATGGTATTCTTCTACGATTCGCTTCGCCAGCGACAGTCCCAGTCCCCAGCCACGCTGCTTCGTCGTAAAACCAGGCCGGAATACATGCTTCATATCCTTCTTTCTGATTCCCTTACCTGTATCTTCTACTTCAATGATGGCACGATATGAAGCTTCCATCAAACGGAGGGTAATCCGTCCGCCTCCTGCTCCCATCGCATCAACGGCATTCTTGCAGAGGTTTTCTATCACCCATTCAAAGAGGGAAGCATTCATCCTGACGATGACTTTATGAGAAGGCATTTCCTTCACCAGCTGCACCTTCCGGGAGGTTCGACGGTCCATATACGCTATGACATGCTCCAGCACTTCGTTCAGACTGGCTGGTACCGGTTCCGGCAGCGAACCGATCTTGGAGAATCGGTCAGCTATCAACTGTAGCCGCTTGACATCCTGGCTCATCTCAGGAATCAGTTCATCATCGGGATAATTCATGCGGAGGATTTCAATCCATGCCATCAGACTGGAGATAGGGGTACCCAACTGGTGAGCGGTTTCCTTCGACAGTCCCACCCAAACCTTATTCTGTTCCGCCTTTTTGGAAATAAGCAGAGCAAAGATAGCGATGACCACAAAGAGCAGCACTACCCCTAATTGTATATAGGGATAAACAGAAAGCCTGCGAATCATCACCGATTCATCATAGCACACCTGCAGATAATCATGAGCAGAGTCATCGAGTTCTATCTTGATATTCTTGCCCTGAGCCAGCAGTCGCTGTCCGATAAGCGAAGCCTGATAGAGGGAATCCTGTTCATTCCTCCCCTCGATATCCACATTTCTGAAAGTTTGAGCCCGATTCTGGTCATCGAGCACGATGACAGGGATACTATGATTTTCATTGATTACCTTGAGCACCAGACTCAGATCGGTATTTTCATCAGCCTTATTGAGAGTGCGCATAGCTTCCGCCCACACCTCCATCCTATTCCGTTCCTCCAGAGCCAGATCCCGCACCAGGAAATGAGACACGAGCAAAGAGGCGACAGCAATCAAAACTGCTGCTATCACCCAGTAAATCTTCACCTGTCGTATCCTATCTGTCCAATTCATGCTGCAAAAATACAAAAAAGCCTCAGAAATCTTTCGAA
>NZ_QUCG01000032.1:0-38707 GCF_003473645.1 Prevotella sp. AM23-5
CCCTGGCTCACTTCTCCCCTCTCTTCCTGGAGCACTACAACCAAGCCTTCCATTTCCCAGGCGGTCATACGCCTACTGAGCAGGAGGTGAAGACCTGGTATGCTCCCCTTGCCCAGAAAATGCTGATGGAGTTTTCAGCAAAGGAAGAAAGATATTTCCAGCACTTTAAGGGCGGCAAATACAGGTTCATCCATTCTGCCTTCGACTCCGAGACTCAGGAGCGCATGGTGGTTTATCAGGCTCTCTATGGAGACCAAGCCTATTGGGTAAGACCGGAAAAGATGTTCTTCGGGAAAGTTACGAGGGACGGCAGAACTTTCAATCGTTTCACGGAGATAGACAAATAATTATGGAGACATTCAATAATGTAATAAACAGTGGCCAGCTTGTTCTGGTCGATTTCTTTGCTATATGGTGCCAACCTTGCAAGGCGATGCACCCCATTCTGGAGCAGGTGAAGAGTGTATTGGGCGACCGCATCCGAATCATCAAGGTGGATGTAGATAAGTACGGCGTAACAGCAAGCCAATTCCGCATCCAATCCGTGCCAACGCTGATGCTTTTCCGAAACGAAGAAGTATTGTGGCGCACAAGCGGTGTGGTAGATAAAGCCGAACTGCTGGCTACGCTTGATCCTTTCTTGACATAATCAAAAATATAAAAGAATAATCTTATGCGCATAATAGGAAACTTACTTTGGTGGCTCTTCGGAGGTCTCGAAGCTGCCATCGGTTATTTCACCGGAAGTCTGGTTCTTGCATGTACCATCATCGGCATTCCCTTTGCGATACAGACATTCAAGATTGGCCTGCTCTGCCTATGGCCTTTTGGTTCTACAGTAAGAGAATCGAATAGTCCAACTGGTTACATTCGCATTCCGCTGAATTTACTTTGGCTGATTTTCGGAGGATTGTGGGCTTGCCTCATGCATCTGTTCTTCGGCTTTCTCTTATGTATAACGATCATCGGCATTCCTTGGGGAAAACAGCATTTCAAGATGGCCGGTCTTTCGCTCGCACCATTCGGCAAGGATGTGGAGTTGGGATTTTAAAGTGATAAGAAGAAGTTGAAAGATATGAATACATTACACAGTTGCCTCACCTACTATCTCCTTGCCATCAATGCAGTTGCATTCATCATGTACGGCATTGATAAATACAAGGCCAAGAAAGCCAAGTGGCGCATTTCGGAAGCCACGCTTTTGTTGCTGGCTGTACTTGGAGGAAGCATCGGGGCATGGATGGGAATGAAAGTCTGGCACCATAAGACGATGCACAAGAAATTCAAATACGGCATTCCTGCCATTCTGCTGATACAGATTGCGCTGATGGCGTATTTACACATGAATTAATAAAAAAAAGAACGAAGCATATGAAAAGTTTTTCACCAAAGCCGTGGTTTGCACCACAGCCTGTGCTGATTATCGGCACATATAATAAGGAAGGAGTTGCCAACGCAATGAACGCTGCCTGGGCTGGACAGTGGGACATGAAGGAGATTATGATTTCGATGGGAAATCACGTCACCACAGACAACCTGAAGCTTGGTGGCGAGTTTACCGTTGCCTTCGCTACCAAGAAGACCATGGTGGCTTCTGATTTCGTGGGCATTGTTTCTGCCAAGAACGACCCGAAGAAGATGGAGAAGACGGGATGGAACATCGAGAAGGCAACCATGGTCAACGCTCCGGTGTTCACCGATTTCCCGATGACCCTGGAGTGCCGCATCAAGGAGAAATATGACGAAAGCGAAACCGGCTATTATCTCGTTGCTGAAATCGTCAATATTCTTGTAGATGAGAAGTACCTGGCAGAAGACGGAAATCCAGACATGGAGAAGATGGAGCTGATTGTCTTCGACCCTATTCATCACGGCTATATCCAACTGGGCGAGAAAGTCGGCAACGCTTTCTCTGACGGCAAGGCTTTGAAATAATCAACGTAATTTTAACGACTCAGAAACAATGAATCCAATAGCAATACGCCTGCTTTCGCAGCAGCTCATCTGCCCTCAATTTGATACTCCCCAAAAGGTGGTGTCTCATTTTGGAGCCATGCAAGCCCAGGATTACCGGATGGTAAGATGGGCTGTGATGATGCGTACTCGCAAACCTTCTTCCTTCGCATTCAAGAATGCATACGATGAGGGTGAGATAGTCCGTCTTCACCTGCTGCGTGGCACTTGGCAACTGGTTTCAAATGAAGACTATTGGTGGATGCTGGACCTGATTTCACCTAAGGCAACTTCTGTTGTAAAAGGATGGATGAAGAGTAATAAAATCAGCATCGATGATTCTGAGCTCAATCTGATTCACGATATATTTGTTCAAAAAACCGATGAAATGCAGTCTGTGACAAGCAAAGACCTGAACGAGGCTTTGCTCGAAAAGGGCATCATCATGGACAAACATCGCCTATCCTACCACATTCGCTTTAACGAATTGAACGGTACTTTCTGCAGCGGCAATCTTCTTCCTACAAAGGCAACATACAGTCTCACGGAAAAGAAGATTCCCCGAACTGCCAGGCTGGAACGTGATGAAATGCTGATGCTTCTGGCAAGAAAATATTTTCAGAGCCATTCACCAGCCACATTCGAAGATTACGTTTGGTGGTCAGGACTGAGCACTTCTGATTGCCAACGAGGCATTGAGTTGCTTGGTTCAGAACTGAGGATTGAAAAATGGAAAGACTATCGGTTCTATCTGCATGAATCATGTCGAACACGTGGATTCAGAAGTGGGAAGACTCATCTGATAGCTCCCTTTGATGAATATCTGATTGGTTATAAAAGCCGGGAATTAGTGATCCATCCGCATCAAATGCCTTCTGCATACACTAATAATGGCATTTTCTTTCCTGTTATCGCCCATGATGGCAGAATTTGCGGCAACTGGAATCCTTGGGAGAAAAATTTCAACATCAGTTATTTTGATTCGATAGAAAAGGATTTGTCATTTGAGAAGCAATGGAATACATTTAATGAAACGATAAAGAAAAAATAAATGACTATTGATACAACAAACCTCTGTTCACATCTTCAGAAGAAGTTGTTTGAACCTGAGGGAGTATATTATCCTATCTGGCAAGCCATGCAGAATGATGAGGAGCTGTGACAGCCGTGGTTCGCTCACGACAACTTCATATTTATCGTAACGGCAAGAAGATTCTCATTCTCGCTGGCAAGGCTCAGCCGAAGATTATCAGAGAAGATAAACTGAACGAATTGATAAAAATATAAAGAACGAAGAATATCATTGAAATAATCTGATGGAAACAGAAAGAATTTTACTTCGATATTGGCAGGAATCAGATGCAGAGGTGCTCTTCAAGTACGCCTCCGACCCTGACGTAGGACCACGTGCTGGATGGCCGGCGCATAAGTCTGTTGAGGATAGTCGGGAGATAATCCGGACATTCTTCCATAATGAAACGACATGGGCGATTGTGTTGAAAGAGACTGGCGAGACTATCGGCTGCATCGGCTACTACACCCATGAGACCAGCAACATCCCTATCGGAGAAAACGACTGCGAGGTGGGCTACTGGATAGGAAAACCTTATTGGAACAAGGGAATCTGCACCGAAGCCTTGAAGCTGATGCTCGACTACTGCATCAACGAGAAGCATTTTGAAAACATCTGGGCAGACCATTTCACAGGCAATCCTGCATCAGGAAGAGTCATGGAGAAATGCGGTTTCGTCGATACAGGTATGTTGAATAAATGTAGCCAGCTCGTGGGTGGCGACAAGGATATGGTCAAGGTGTTTAAGTACAACGGATAAAGGAGAAAAATAGAATGATGAGAAAGAAATCAAGTGGCAAATAACCATGCATTGTCCATTCTATCATCCCGTACAAAAGTACCACAATCAGCAATATTTGTGGTACTTTTGTACTAAAATAGCTATAAAACTGTTGGAATGTATTAAAAAGAGCGGATTTTAAAAGTTTCCAGTACAAAAGTACCACAATTAAAAATATTTGTGGTATTTTTGTACCAAAATTAGGAGAACAATTATGGAAACAAAGAATTCATTCATATCATCAGCAAGCGTCAAAGTACAAGGACGAACAGCTTACTACAAGATGCTGGAAGCCGTTCGCCAAGGTGAACTGATTCAGGTTTGCCGTGGCGTATATGCTAACGTAGACCAATTGTCAGCATGTATGGTTGATATTGAGTCTATTGTTCCCAACGGAATCCTCTGCCTTTGGTCTGCCTGGAATATCCATCAGCTTACGACATCCATGCCGCAGGCTTATCATGTCGCCATCAAAAGGGATAGAAAAGTAAAAGTACCTTCATTCCCTAAGATAGAGCTCCATCACTATACTTCCAACATTCTTGAAATCGGCGTGATGGAGAAAGTCATAGATGGATTTAAGGTAAAGGTATATGATGTAGAACGATGCGTATGCGATGCAGTAAAGTTCCGAAACAAGGTGGGCATGGATGTCTGTTCTGAAATCATCGATAACTATCTTTCCAGACCAGAAAGAAATATCAGTAAACTAATGGATTATGCCAGACAATTGCGTGTTGGCAATATCCTGGAAAATTATCTACAAGTGAAGCTATGAGTAAAGAACTATAATGGTACAAGATACTTCTACATATTACGTTTGGATAGGTGGCTCATGTGATTATGGCCATAAAGAGAGAGCTGGTGGTGCTGCCGTTGTGATTGAGCATAACGGCAATATCATCAGCCGTGATGTAATCAGCGACCTACACACCACTGAGTTCCGCATGATGCTAACCCTCATGGTGAAGGTAATGCAGGAAATACCGGAAGGTTCCGACATTCTCTTCCTGACCAATGCCGCCTACATTCAGAACTTTGACAAAGCTCCAACATCAAAGTCTGCCAACCCGGACTTGATCATTCAATGCATCGAGGAAAAGGAAAGGCACAACTCAGTCGGAGTCAAGATTGTGCAATATCACAAGAGTCCATTGCTGATAGAAACCCATGACAGGGCTACGGAAGCAATGGCAAAGACAAGGAAGGAGTTTCATCTGAAAAACAAATGAAAATAATGGAATACAAAGATAAAGTAGTCATCGTGACAGGTGGCGCACAAGGCATTGGCAAATGTATTGCCGAAGAGTTCAGAAAGCAAGGAGCTCTGGTAGAAGTCATCGACAAGCAAGAAGGACTTGATCATTTTGTTGGCGACCTCTCAAACAAGTATGCTATTGAGGAGTTCACGAAACTGGTAATCGAAAAATACGGCAAGGTAGATTTCATCGTGAACAATGCCCTACCCCTGATGAAAGGCATTGACGAATGCTCATACGAAGAATTTGAGTATGCGCTCAAAGTTGGTGTAACTGCGCCATTCTACATGGTGAAACTCCTGAAGAATCATCTTGCAGAAGGTGCTACCATCGTCAATATTTCATCTTCTCGCGACCGCATGAGTCAGCCTCAGACAGAAAGCTATACGGCAGCGAAGGGCGGTATTGCAGCACTCACACATGCCCTTGCCGTCAGTCTTGCAGGCAAGGCTCGTGTCAATTCCATCTCTCCTGGATGGATAGATACGGACTATAAAGTATATGAGGGTCCCGATGCCTATCAGCAACCGGCAGGACGTGTCGGCAATCCTCTCGACATTGCCAACATGGTACTTTTCCTCTGTTCCAAAAAGGCAGGTTTCATCACAGGCGAGAACATCTGCATAGATGGTGGAATGACCCGACAGATGATTTACCATGGTGATTGCGGATGGAAACTGGAATAATACTCATATAGGAAATTGAGTAATAGTACACAAAACTATTGAGACCAATCCTTTTATCGGTCTCGTCTGAAACCGTTGCGTCCGTCACCATGCCACCATGCGCCCAGGAAGGCGAGGATGGCACGGAAAACGATGTAGATAACGATGATGTCAACAAATTCATTCATAAGCTTGATATTTAGCGAGTTATTCAATATATATTCACAACCGGAATGCCCAAACAGTTGGCTTTCTTGAAAGTGTAGTAGGTTCCACCCTTCTCTCTCCCATCATAGAAGGCAATGAGAAGGGACGCATTCTCAACCATGAACTCATCTCGGTCGAGAAAACATCGGGTGTAATAGTATTCTGAAAGGATGATCACCTCATCTGCAGAAGCCATCAATCCATCATAAACCATCCTATCGCTGGGCTTGAACCTATCTGCCTGACCTCTGAAAGGAATGGCTGCGGTAAGCGTCATTCCTGGGCAGGAAGGTTTCAGCGACTGCACTATCTGGGCTGCCATCAAGTCAATACCGATGGCGAATCCCGAAATAAAATTACTGATGCCATGCTCGTAAGCTTCGAGGATGGCTTTGGTCAATCGCTCTCTTATGACCTCCTGCTGAGAGAAGTTGTAAAAGCGATGGCCTGTAAAGGCTGCCGAAACAGCCTTGTCAAATTTTGTCATATTCTTTCTTTTCATTGCTGTACGTATTTGTATGATGTCTTGCCGAGGAAAATGCCGTTTGTTACGTGCGCCCCTACTTGTTCCAATTGTGCGGTGTAGGCACAGAAAGAAGTGCCGGTAGTGACCACATCGTCCCAAATGCAGACTATCTTGTTTTTGAAGAAGTTAGCATCCACCTCAATATTATTCTTTTCCTTCAAGCGCTTTTCTCGCTCATCCTTCTTGACCTTTGTGCCATGAACTGCGGTACGTTCGCCAACAACCTTGACATGGGAATAGCCGTTGATTGCTCCGGAAAACTTGCAGACAAGTTCAGAGAAGTTCTTGTTGCGTGCCTCGTTACGTTCCTGGCTGCTTGCAGGAACACAAGAGAAGACAACGCTGCGAACCTTACGGCCAAACTTCTTGACAAGCATCTTTGCCACGCACTTCGCCACATCTGCATGGTTTCGACCATCCTTGAAATCATAGATAACCTGGCGGTCGAAGAATGCATCCATACCGATGTTCTTGATACGTACCGGATAATAGCGCAAAAAGCTGCTCAACTCCTTATCCTCCTGTCCCTTGATGTAAACCTGTACCATGTTCATAGCTTTAATTGTTGTTACTGGGCAGGTAGCAGACATCAGCCACTACCCACCGAGAAAAATGTTTTCAATCGTAAAGTCTGCTGAGGAAAGACTGCAACTCTCTGTCGATGATTTCAGAAAGCTGACATGATTGGAATGGCTTTCTCTGCTCCACTCTGACCTTGCCGAGTCCGAACTTGGTTGCGTCCAGTTCCACACTTGCCAGTTCATTGGCAGAAATGTAGCTGTACTCAGTCTCTGCCAGACCTACAACGATGCCAAAGAGCACAAAATCATCATTTTCTCGCTGTCCTTCAAGAATGTACCAGCGAGCGTTGCCGATGAAAAACACTGCGATGCAAACTGCATCCTTCTTCTTGCTATCCTGGGAATAGAGCGGATAGTCCTGCATTGCCTTCTCCAATTCTGGAGTAATCAGGCGGTTGTTGAAATCTTTTGCCATAGTCTCTAAATTTATTTTCTCCCTTTCGTTAAGTCCTTTCGGACTTGGGATCGGGAAGCTTTTTCTGCTTTTCAAAGTGCGTATAAGGCAATAAGGCAAGTCTGATGGGAAGAATACTCTTTTCAAGGAAAAGGAAGATTGTTACCGAATCACGACTTGCAATTTGCCAGATACGCGATAACTTTGCAGAAAAAGAATCCCGAAATCCCAAAGACGATATGGAATCAAAACCTTTTGGTTTCAGTAAGAAGAAAAAGTATAACAGGGAATGACTGTAGGGATAAAAAAGCCGGGTGGGAATAGTCCAAGCAAGTATCAACAGTTTTAAAAGCCAGCGTGTTGTTCCTTCGTAAGTCGATAAAATCGGCCATCGAAAGAACAACACCCTGGCTAACTGTTCATGCTTACTGGACTATGGTGTGGGCGAAGATTATAAAGAAGGAAAGCCGAAAGATTTATAAGGAAAGACAGAATGCTTATAAAGAGGAAGACCAGTATATTACAATAAGGTGGAAGGGAGGGAAAATGAAGGAGGATGCTGTGAGCCAGTGCCCTTCTCGACGAATGGACATGCAGTAGTGGCAAACTGATTAAGTGGGAATCGCTTGCGTCCCACCTACTCAGTTTGTAAGCTACCGCATGTCGTTTCGTGGGCACTTTCCGACTGAGGGACCTTGCACTTACGTCATGCTCTGCTGACATAAATGCAAAGTCTATTAGGTGGAACTCCAGTAGCATCCTTCATGGTGTGGGGCGAAGCATTATCATCTTGTTTATAAAAATGCAAATCTATAAAGGCCTGCTACTCATCATGGTATGAGGATTTAAGTTGTATTCATGTGTACACGTACACACCTATCCATGTATATATGTATTCACATCCACATGAATACATTTTAGAAGGAGAAATGACAGAATGCCTATAAAAACGAAATGCATTATATTATAATAAGGTGGAAGGGAGGGAAATGAAGGTTGATGCTGTGAGCCAGTGCCCTCCTCGACGAATGGACATGCAGTAGTGTCAAACTGATTAAGTGGGAATCGCTTGCGTCCCACCTACTCAGTTTGTAAGCTACCGGATGTCGTTTCGTGGGCACCTTCCGACTGAGGGGCTTTGCACTTACGTCATGCTCTGCTGACATAAATGCAAAGTCTATCAGGTGGAACTCCAGTAGCATCCTTCATGGCGTGGGGCGAAGCATTATCATCTCGTTTATAAAAATGCAAATCTATAAAGGCCTGCTACTCATCATGGTATGAGGATTTAAGTTGTATTCATGTGTACACGTACACACCTATCCATGTATATATGTATTCACGTCCACATGAATACATTTTATAAGAGGAAGACCAGGATATTATAATAAGGTGGAAGGGAGGGAAGATGAAGGAGGATGCTGTGAGCCAGTGCCCTTCTCGACGAATGGACATGCAGTAGTGGCAAACTGATTAAGTGGGAATCGCTTGCGTCCCACCTACTCAGTTTGTAAGCTACCGCATGTCGTTTCGTGGGCACCTTCCGACTGAGGGGCTTTGCACTTACGTCATGCTCTGCTGACATAAATGCAAAGTCTATCAGGTGGAACTCCAGTAGCATCCTTCATGGTGTGGGGCGAAGCATTATCATCTTGTTTATAAAAATGCAAATCTATAAAGGCCTGCTACTCATCATGGTATGAGGATTTAAGTTGTATTCATGTGTACACGTACACACCTATCCATGTATATATGTATTCACGTCCACATGAATACATTTTATAAGAGGAAGACCAGGATATTATAATAAGGTGGAAGGGAGGGAAGATGAAGGAGGATGCTGTGAGCCAGTGCCCTTCTCGACGAATGGACATGCAGTAGTGGCAAACTGATTAAGTGGGAATCGCTTGCGTCCCACCTACTCAGTTTATAAGCAACCGCATGTCGTTTCGTGGGCACCTTCCGACTGAGGGGCTTTGCACTTACGTCATGCTCTGCTGACATAAATGCAAAGTCTATTAGGTGGAACTCCAGTAGCATCCTTCATGGCGTGGGGCGAAGCATTATCAGGGAAAATCAGCCGATTATCACTATCAGGACTGCTCTTTTTGCTTAAAATCCGCATGTTTATACCATTTTTTTGCTGCTACGCAAAAAGATTTCGCACTATTTTTGTATCTTTGCACCCTAATTAGACAAATAAAAAGTAAAAATATAAAAATCCTATACGGACATGAATTTAAATATGCACATAACATCACAATCATTCGTTCAGAGCTATCGACGCTTTGAGCGGAATAGTTATGTACATACATCAAGTACATCAGATACAGCCGGTATAGGATTTCCACATCATTATTCGCATAGTTATTTCTATCGGGTATCGTAACAGCGTGCCCCACAGAGAACAAAGATAATACGAAAGAGTTGGAGTTTCCTTGCCGGGAGAATCCAACTTTTTCTTTTTAGCCAAATGCTTGGCTTCAGCTCTGACATGGCGAGAAAAAGCTGGATGAAATCCAACCATTTTTTTACGCTTAAAATGAAAGAACTATGCCAGCAAATAAGAATGCCTTAATAAGGTACAAAACTATAGACAACTGTTTGAGAAACAGATACAGAAGATGGACTCTCGAAGATCTCGTGGAGGCATGTAGCGACGCTCTCTACGACATGGAGGGAATCACCAAAGGAGTATGCGCCAGAACTGTTCAGATGGTATACAGATTATGAGATCTGACAAACTGGGCTACAATGCTCCTATAGAGGTTTATGATAGAATATACTACAGATACGCTGATCCAGACTACTCTATCACTGAAATGCCTTTATCCATAGAGGACTGCAAGCTGATAAAGAAGGCTATCATCCTTCTTGAAAACAAGAAGGATAAGAACAACGAAGACACCATTCAGGTGCTCAACAAGGTACAGGACAGGCTCAAATCTATTCTGAACTTTGTGTAAGGATAAAGGAGGGATTATGAACGAACATCAACGAGACATCGTCTTACAAAAAAGCTAAAAGGCTTCTTTTCAAGCAAAACTGCCTGAAGAGAAGCCTTTCTTATATGGAGCTTCAAGTAGGATTCGGACCTACGACCTGCTCATTACAAGTGAGCTGCACTACCACTGTGCTATTGAAGCATTTGGGAGTTTGATGGGGATCGAACCCATGACCACCAGAGCCACAACCTGGCACTCTACCAACTGAGCTACAAACTCCATATAAACTCCAGATGGATTCGAACCACCACCTCCAGAACCGAAATCTGGCATGCTACCAATTACACCATGGAGTTGTTTCTTAACTTGTCGCCCCAGAAGGAATCGAACCTTCGCTAACAGGATCAAAACCCGTTGTGCTACCATTAAACCATAGGGCAAGTTAAGTTCGGGAGGTAGGACTCGAACCTACGAAGTCATCAGACAGCGGATTTACAGTCCGCCCTCGTTGCCACTGGAGCACTCCCGAATTTTAAAGTGGAGCCTCGTGGAGTCGAACCACGTTCTCGGGATTTTCAGTCCCGCGCATACACCAAGTCTGCCAAAGCTCCTTACTGATGTTGCCCCAGATGGAATCGAACCACCACTTGCAGATCCAGAATCTGCCGCACTACCGTTATGCGATAGGGCAAGTTTGCGGAGGCTAAAGGATTCGAACCTTTGAGACGTTGCCGCCTGCCGGTTTTCAAGACCGGTGCAATAGACCAACTCTGCCAAACCTCCAATATTGTGACTCGTGAGAGACTTGAACTCCCGACACCGACGTTCGTAGCGTCGTGCTCTGATCCAACTGAGCTAACGAGCCAAAGTGCGGAAGCAGAAGGATTCGAACCTTCGGAACCTTTCGGTCCGGCACGTTAGCAGTGTGCTGGTTTAAGCCGCTCACCCATACTTCCTTGTTTTGACGATGCAAAGGTATAAAGGGAGAGTGAAGTCTTTTTTCGTAGCAAGGAAAAAGTTTCAAAAAAGTTGTTTTTTGAGCGATTTTTCCAGAAAAAAGGCTTTAAAGAGTCTCTTTTTCGGCATTTTACGGTTTTTGAATGTGTATTCATGTACACACCTATACATATATACATGTATTCACGTCCACATGAATACAATGAAATAATATATGGAATGGGGGAAATCCATAACTAATTCCAATTGCGAATACACTGTGTGCGGAATGTGCGGAAGAAAAATAGACGAATATCTAAATAGATTAAAGTCGGCTTTATATATAAACAAAGCCGACTCTAACCTTTAATTTTTACCCTTCAACTTATCAAGTTCTTCTATCAACTCATAAATTGTAGTTGAAGGATTCTTATATGGGGACAATTTTTTTGCCCTTTTACTGGCAATCGTAACATTGTCCATCAAACTTAATTTATCCTCAATGGATAACTTGCCTTTCTTGTATTGCTTAATATATCCAGACAACTTAGATACGCAATCGGCACTTCCGATTTCAGCACGTTGGTCTGTATAATGTAACAACAACCATAATTCAACACAAGGATTGGAGCAAAGCAGTATAGCCCCAGGTATCTTCTGTAATCTGCTAAGAACAGAAGGCACATCCAAATCATACATCAAGAATGTCATATCATGCTTTGTCTCAACATAATTAGCCTTGCACCTACTTATCAGAGCAGGTGTAACATTAAGCAATGTACGCTTAGGTATGATATGAATAGGAAGACGATAATGCGCTCTCAGCATTTCAACATAAGCGACCTCTGTTTCACCCTCGCAAAAGACGAAATAGTTGGGCTTCATCGTCTTCCCTTTAGAAGTTCTTTGTACTCTTGCCATATTCCTAAAGTGTTAGAGTCGAAATATAAGGAATAGCATCAAAGCGTCCCTGAAGATAAGCCTTCTCCATATCCAGCGTGTCCCGGAAATCCTTGAAATCAAACAGAGAATACAAATCACTGCTTCCATCCTCTCGCTTGTTCACGAAATACACCTGATCCCTTCGCTGGAAATCGGTGTTCAGCAAATGGGTGTTATGAGTGGTGTAGATGAGCTGAGCATGGTCGCTATGATTGAACATACCTATCACAAATTCCACAAGCTGGGTATGGAGGCTGTTATCTATCTCATCGACAAGAAGCATCTTGCCTTCATGGATAATACCAATCATCCTCACCATCATCCGGAACAAAGTCTTGGTTCCCTCCGACTCTTCCGTCTCGAAATCAAACGCAACGGAAGGGTTGGTACGATGAAACGTCGTGATGGCATTGTTCTGAATCTTGAAGTCAATGATGTCGCTATCTGCCGTTCTCAACACCTCCAGCATCTGCTCCTTTCGTTCCTTGAACAAATTATCCAGAGAATCAATGTTAGCCACCTGATAATCAAGCACGATGTCATTACAGAAGAACAGGAAAATCTTTTGGGCTATTTCCCTATCCATCTGGCTGGCACGAGAAATATAGAGTGTCTTCTTCGATGTATTGTCAGCTACATCGAAAGGACGCTTGATGACTGTCTTAAACTCATAAATGTCTTTCTTTTCAGTTCCTCTATTTTCATCACGGCTGAATACCAGCGACTTGCGACCATTCGGATAATAGTACAAAGTCTCGGTGATGATTTCATCATGTATAAAGGAGAAGGAATACTCATACTCTACTCCATTCAGCAGGAAACGGATGTAGAAGGAGCTTGGCTTGTTGGCATAATCCTCAAACTTGAAAGGTGAGATGGCAAACCTGGTGTCAACATTATAATTATGTGATGAACGAACCATGTTCACACAAGCTCTGATGGCTTTAATCACATTGCTTTTACCCGAAGCGTTGGCTCCAAATAAGGCAACGCTCTTCAACATCTGTTCTCCATCCACGGAAAACAGATTACCTTCAAGCTCCCTTGCCTTCTTTGTCTGAATCTTGGCAGCCTGCAAGTCCAAAGTCACCTCGTCTCGAAACGAGAACATATTGCTTAAACGTATCTCTAAAACCATTTTAACCTCGATATTTGTAATTTGATTGCAAATATAAGAAATAAAACTTGTTTTTATATCCATCAGACGTTATTTTTATTATTATTTAGCAAAACAAAGAGCAGGATGCTCCTTCAAGCACGCACAGACATCTAAAACTACCACCACCAGAGCACGAAGTTCTGATGGCGGAAATCTTATTTTTCTCTATCAATAAACCAATGAATAGTTCACATTGAAATAGGAATCTGAAATCTTCATGGTTGTAATCACCATGGATTTGTCCGGGTTGGTGAAGCAGTACTGCAGGCTGGCTTCATCGGCTGAAACAAGCGTGTAGTGCTTCTTCAGATAGTCAATGACAAGCCCACGGTTCACACTTTGCTCCGTATCAATGACAGAATAGAGCGAACCGTCAAGACGGGAGAAGCTGTAAAGAACGCCTTCACTACCCTGCCCTGTCATATAGGTCAACGGGATGTTGTCGCCGGAAGTCTCAGCCACCTGGCGGTAACGCTTCATGGATTGAGCCATATAGCTCTTGACCTCATCCACATTCGCACCCATGATGTGGAATGGCTCTGTCCAAACGTCCAGTTTTGTTTCCGGATTTCCGATGTCCTCCGTCGGGTCATCATTGCCGCAAGAGGTGAATACTACTGGTGAAGCCATCATCATCAGAAGGATGGCGATTGAAAGATACTTTTTCATTTTCATGACTTTTCGTTTTTGATGTTATTTAATTTCATTATATTCATATCCACATGTGGACATGTATTAACGTCTATATGTATATATGTATCAACGTACACGTGTATCAATGTATTCATGTGTACATGGCTACACGTCCACACTTTCTACATAACTTCTCGGATGGTTTTAGTCCTGATTTTCTTGACCTTACCATATTTCGACTCATACGCTTCAACGCCTTGTTTCATGACGTATTCCATAAAGGAGCGGATGGTGAAACCTTCCTTTCGGGCGATGGTCTGAACCTTGTCAACGAGTTCCCTTGAGCAGATAAAGGAGAAATGTCGCCAGGGTTCATCATTGGGCGAATCGCTCTCTGTCTGAGAGTTGGGAGCAGAAATCTGTTGCTCCTGAGGATTCCCAGGAGACCTGTCAAATCTGTCCTGTGGATGAATGGCAGCCTTACCGAGAATGTTGCCAAGCAGGATGTCCATATTCTTCTTTGCCATAGTCTTTACTGATTACGTGAAATAATTTCTTCTGTCAATGCCTGATAGTCCTTCGCTCCGTTCGACTGAGGGTCGTACTCGAAGATGCTCTGACCGCTGCCTGCCGATTCTGCCAGGGCGATGTTTTCTCGGATGCGAGTCTTCATGGTGATAGTCTCATAACGGGACTTCACGGCTTGCTCAACCACCTTGTTCAATTTGCGATGGTTGAATCTGGCGATAAAGACTCCTCCAAGTCTGAGGTTCGGCTTCACTCGCTGCAAGGTCGAGACAAAGGAATCGAGCATTCGCATTCCTTTCAGAGGAAGAAGCTCTGGAGTCATCGGAACGATGATTTCATCTGCAGCAAGGAAAGCGTTTGTGGTAACGATTCCCAAAGATGGAGGACAGTCTATGAGAATGTAGTCATAGTTCTGCTTCACGGGTTCGAGCAGTCGGCTCAGCAGCTGTTCTCTTGCCAGGAGATTGGTCAAGGCAATCTCTGCGCTTGCCATTTCGAGGGAGGAAGGAACGAGGTCGAGGTTCTCCCTGACGTGCTTCACTGGCAGGGGTGCGCCATCAACCAGAGAGTCAAAGATACTTGCCTGCACCTCATCTTCATTCGGGATGAAATACAGGGTAAGATTTGCCTGACCGTCAAGGTCTATGAGCAGGACTTTCTTGCCCATACGTGCCATACAAGCCCCGATGGAGGCTGTAGAGGTGGTCTTCGAAACGCCACCTTTATGATTGGCGAATGTAATGATTTTCAATGACATAATATAAAATCTTTTGTATATATGTATTAACGTATTCATGTGTACATGGCTCCACGTGTACGTGGCTACATGTATTAACGTGTACAAAGGTACGGGTATCTGGCGAAAGTTCCTTCACGCTTCCCCTAACAACCCAAAGTGTCAGGGGAAACGTCAGGATTTGAGGGGGCATTTATTCAAAAGTGAAGGTGCGGATGTAGAAATAGGTGTCATCGTCCTCATACTCATATTCATTGATGAAGTCCATCATCTGCTCATCGGTTCGCTCTCCCTGCTCAATGCCGGTCTTGGAAGTCCATTCCCTGATGGCTTCCCCGATAGTGCCGTAAACATCATCGCAACAATCCTCGAATGGTTCGCCGGATGCGCTGACGCAGCATTCTTCGGGAAAATAATCGCCTTCATCGTGGGTGTAATAGACCTCACATCCACACTCACAGCATCGGTAGGAAATGCTCAACTCATCATCAAGAAGTCGGTTTATCTCAAAGAAGAGGTCATTGCAAGCATCCCAGGCAGTTTCGGTCTCGAAGGAAAGCAGACTGGTGTCTTCATCCTCCTCATACTCTGCCCAGTAGATGTGACCACGCACGCTGATGTGCTTCTTCTGATAGTCGATTCCATAGTGCTTGGCAAGGTCATCCAGCCAGATGTTCCTGCTGTTCACCTCCATGCGCTGAAGGGTGTTCCAAAGGTTGCTTACTGCCTTTTGGGTTCCTGTGACCTTGTAGGTTGTTGTTGCCTGATTAGCCATTGTCTTGTATATTTATTTGATTACCATTCTGTATAATAACTCTGGTCGTTGGATTCACATTCCTCTGCCCATTCCTCATCTGTGAAGTCGCTATGCAGACATTCCTTGCTGCAATAGTAGGCTACTCCCATGTCAGCGCAATAACCCTCACGCATAAGCTTGCCACATTCCGAGCATCGTCTGCAAGCCCTGTCGGTGTTCCACCAATAGTCCACAAAGGACTCTGCCACCACGTCCTCGCTTGTGTTTTCATCCCACTTGTCAAGATAGAATGAAGCAAACTGGTTCAACTCCTGCTCACTGAAGAGCTCCTTGTCTGTGCCGCTCACTGCCTGGGTAAGTCGGCTGAGAATTGATTTCATTGTTGTCATAATGCCATCTGATTTTATCTCCCTTTCGTAGATCAACTACTTCGGGGATGGTAAAAAATTATGTTGCATTCAGAAGGTGTTATGGCTATCCATACAAGGTTTTGTCTGCAAAATACTACCCGAATGGTGTGGAGATTTTTCAGCAAAGCAGCGCCCTGACCTTGTAAAGATAAGACAGAACCGTTACCTTCGCAACAGAATTCTTACCGATTCCCAGAAGTCGATGAATGAGATCCTCCTATAACAGGACTATCCTTTCAGCAAGGAAAAGTATAAGCATAAAATAGAAAAATCTGTTGTATATCTGTTGGTTATTGACGGTTTTGCATCGTTTTAATAGGGTATTAAAATGAAGCAGAATGATTAAAATGACAAGAAGTATAAGCACAAAAAAAGCGACCTGAAGGTCGCTCTTTATCACGGAGAGAAGGATTTACTTATCCTTCTGGGTCTTGCCCTGCTGAGAATCAGGAGCGTTCTCCTTCTCTACAGCTTCGTAGAACTTGGTGGCTACGAGAATCACTCGGTTGTGCTTGACTCCCTCGGCATCCTGCCATTCCTCTGGCTTGAAGTAGCCCTCTACAGTGAGGAGTGCTCCCTTGACCAGACGGCCGAATGAAGCGGTGTTCTCGTTCTTGCGCCAAGCCTCTACATTCATGAAGGCAGAAGTGCGAGAGTTTTCATCGCCATTCTTCTCATTGCGGCTGATGGCCAGTGAGAAGCGAGCTACGCTTGCGGTTGTAAACTGATGGATGCTTGCATCCTTACCTACGAAACCAGTTACTGCGAAAGAATTTTCCATCTTTTTCATAATTCAATGTTTTTAGAAGTGAAACATTTATTTTTTACGGTGCTATCAGAGTTGGCAAGGGAAACATAGGAAGCAAGGAATTATCGAATTATTTCACCCTTGGGCATGAAAAGTTTTTTTGGATGAGCAGCAGACGGAAAAGTTTTTGAAAAAATTCAGAGAATAAGGCACCTGGTACTTGCAGAAATGTGGCTTGCACTAACTTTGCAGCGGAAAAAGTAAGTGTGGATGCTTCGTCCAAAAATATGAATGAAAAGGATGAGTAGAAAATATCTGCAGTTGGTTGGGTAAAGGAAAGCTGCATCCTCCTCGATGTTGTTCAAGCAAACTGGTTGCGCAAGATGGCTTATAAGTTCAAGAGACAGGCAGGAAAACTCACACTTCATCATGAATATGGCTAAGCAAAGGAAAGAACGATCAGACAAACGACTGCCATGGGTAAGCATCGGCATGTAGAGGGAAGCTGAGCAGAGAAGCCTGATGCCTGAGACAAGCGGCAAGCTCAACCAATATCTCTTGGCAACAAGCGAAACAGAAGAGAAGGGCTACGGAATTTCAGCAAGGAGAAGAAGGCAAAGCCCTGAACCAGCCAAAGAGCAACCATGGAAAAGCTTACGGCGCATACAAGTTTAAGGTTTAAGTTTACCCATGTATATATACATGTTCTTTCAAACTCAAATAGTAAACCTCTACCGATTTTTAACCTCTCAAACCAGGAAGTTTACAAGTTTAAGAAAACCATATATGTATATATGCCGAAATAAACTTGTTTATTAACATATAGTCAAGGATTTTGGGAGAATCTATTTTTCCTTGCTGAAATGCAAGAATAGTTATACCAAATGGAGCAAGGTTGACAACATTCGTTGGTCTATTCTAAAAATAGTATAATTATTCGTTTTTCTTGCTTAAACATTTGGATATCTGAAGAAATGTTGCTATTTTTGCACAAAGTTATTCATATATAAATACTTCGATGCAAAAATGGCAACTTTTACGGCTTTATACAAGATGAGGATCTTCAACTTTGAAGATGTGATGCGTGAAATGAAATTATCTCATGCAGGAACATCCACGGCCATATCCCGATGGCAATCGCAGAAAGTTCTGAAGCCCATTAGACGAAACATGTACGTCACTATTGATCCATCGACAGATGCTCCCATGTGTGACAAGTTCGAGTTGAGTTCCAAGATTTCAGAATCTTCATATGTTGGTTGGCACACAGCCCTTGAATTACATGGAGTTGCCCACCAACCTTTCTACAACGCCTATGTTGGAAGCAAAAGCCGCTTCAAAGATTTTGCTTTTGAAGGAATAGACTTTGTGTATTATGCAGCCCCTTTTGAACCAACTGCGGAAAATGGCGTTATAACTCCCAAGGGAAATCCTTATGTACATGTAACTGATTTGGAACGAACAGTCATAGACTGCTGTGACCGTATAGAACGTGCTGGAGGCATTGAGGAATTGCTTCATTGCATGGAAGGAATATCACTGCTTGATGAGCCCAAACTCGAAAAGTATCTGGCATTGTACAATAAAGCATTCCTCTATCAAAAGGTAGGATTCATCCTGGAGCATAGCAAAGAGCATCATCACATAAGCGACCAATTCATAGAAATGTGCCGCTCGAAAGGTGCCTTGCACACCAAGCGTCTAACCTCCACAGGCGATTCTGACACCTATTTATGTCGATGGAAGCTTTATGTACCAGAGGATTGTGTAATTGAGAAAAAGAATTTATCAGTATGAATATACAAGAATATCTAAAACAATGTTCTGTTAAGTCCGTGGACGAACTTACAGACGAACAGGTAGTGGATTACTATACCAAAGGAAATGCAGTTATAGCTCAAAAATGTGCGGTAGAATTAGCACTTCAAAATTATTCAGAATGCGGTTTTACAAAGGATCAGATAATGACGTCTATTCGTAAAGCTATGGCTACAAAAGTAAAATTTGGCATGACTTATATTACTAACGAATCGGCAATAGGTCCATATGGAAAAGAATCAAGATGGGTGCTAGAACCTTAATCTTCCACTTATATTTTGTTGGTTATTTTGCCTTTAGAAATATTGCATACTAATAACCAATTCCTGCAATATATACCGATAAGTCGTGGAAATCTATCGTTTTTCAATAGATTTCCACGACTTATCGACACATTATCTTTTAATTTTCGATTTTACCAAATCGCATTTTACATGCTTATACAACATATTCTCATTCTCAACCATAATATCATAAGAAGGAATATTGGGAGATTCAAATGTACCATAAGCATCTACAACTAAGACAATGCCTTCCTTCAACGTATCATCCCATTGAAATGTGACTAAGTCACCAACCTTGAATAGCTCATGAGGGAACGTATTTCCATTCTTTTCCTTGATTGCCATATTCTCTGAATTTTAAATTACTTCCTTAAAAGTTTTTAATTATAAATATAATGAAATATTTCGAAACCACCAACTTTTTCCGGCATTTTCTTTTATAAAAAGAAAAATATGTCACCTCAGAATACCGATAAATGTGAGAATCGTGGCTATTTCTCATAGAACTTAGTTAAACATTGACACATATTCTACTATTTAATGAAAGATCAATCGTTGAACGAATAACAAGTCACCCTATGGCTTTATGGAAATGCAGACCCAAAGAGATGAAGTAAGATCCATATCGATATTAAAATCGAAATTATTAAACAACGAGGTATGTTTAACACTATAGCTTCCTCCAGTTTGAACTATCCAAATTTTTCTACAAGTTGTCCATTTTTGCAATTCTCTAAAGTCATAATTTAAAGAATCACAAGCAAATACAAAATTAAGCATTTCAACCACGTGGTTGAAATGCTCGCCTACATTTATCCTTTTTTAACTAGCAACCTAACCCGTTTTATCTGCAAGGTTTATTTACATTTATTATAGTACAACACCAGAACATAATCATAACGATTAGATAAGAGACTAAGCCACGAACCAACTAACATGTGTTAAACATGCAAGAATTTTGCAAGTATTCGACATTAACAAACACATTTTTCGAAGAAAAAGCTTATCTTTGCATCAGTATTAATAAGAAAATGACATTGTTATGATACTTAGAGCTACATTTGAAAATATATATTCCATCAAGGATGAGACTCAAATCAGCTTTGTGGCAGGTAAGAGCAACGCACATCCGTCTCATGTTTCCCGTGCAGAGAAGCGTGACGATATTTCTGTGCTGAAGGCTGGTATCGTTTATGGAGCCAATGCTTCCGGAAAGAGTAACGTTATCAAGGCCATTGCACTGCTCCAGCAGATTGCCAATGGAAGCTTTCCGCAAAGCAAGGTGGAACCTTTCAAGCTTGCTGATACCGAAGAGAAAAACTCTAAGGTAGAAATCGAGTTCAAGACCAAGGGTAAGTGCTTCGCCTATGGCATGGAGTTCAACATCGGAGGAATCAAGGAGGAATGGCTGTTTGAAATCAACAGCCGTACTGACAAGGAAGTTTTCACCAGAAAGGTTACAGCTGACGGCAACGGGTTCACGTTTGGCAAGGTGGATGGAAATGAAGAAACATCCATGCTGCTGAAGTTCATCGCCCACAGTACTCCTTCCGATTCCAGCTTCCTTTCAGAGTATGTACGCCGAAACGGCAAGGGACTTGAAACCATACGCATGACCAAGAACTGGTTTGCAGACGGCTTGAAGATCATCTTCCCAAGCACACGCCTGCAGGGAATTTCTTTCCTTACTGAAAACAATGATGAGCTACAAGAAACGACACGCTCGCTTCTTGCCTACTTCAACACGGGCATTTCAGATGTGCGGCTGTATAAAATGAAGAAGGAAGATGTGAACTTATCTTCCGATTTACTTGACAACATACTCAGCAAGGCCAAGAACGGCAAGGCGTACAGCATGGCTGCCACAGTTGGAGGCGAAATGCTTCTTTTCGAGGTAAATGCCAACGGAGGATATGAAATTTACAAGCTGAAGGCTGTTCACCGGAATCTTACTTCCGGCACAGAGGTTGTTTTTGATCTGAGCGAAGAATCAGATGGCAGCATCCGATTGCTCGACTTCATTCCAATGCTCATCGATTTGAAGCAAAATGAAGTTGACTATCTAATCGACGAGATTGACCGCAGTATGCACCCGATGCTCTCGCAGAAAATCTTAGAGTGCTATTTCTCAGGACTGGAGTCAGGAAGAGACACTCAGCTCATCTTCTCCACCCATGAATGTAACCTGCTCAACCTCGACCTTATCAGAGCTGATGAAGTCTGGTTTGTCGAGAAGGGAAAGGATGGAGCGTCTCATCTTACATCCTTGGCAGAATTCAAGCCTCGTGAAGACGTTCGCAAGGGTTATCTATTAGGGCGCTATGGAGCCATTCCGTTGCTTCCTAAGGAGGCTATGAAGTGGTAAATACAGACTGCTATAGGTTTAAAAAAATCTGAGCCACATACTTTTCAGTGCAAAAAACCGAAAAAGTTACGATTTCCCGTGGAAATCTGTTAAATATTGATACATTTCCACGACTTATCGATATATTTTTGTATCTTTGCCACAAAAATAAATAGAGAATAAAACAAGAAATACGATATGTTAATAGGCAGAGAAAATGAAATAGCAACACTCCACGGACTGATGAGTTCTGATGAATCACAATTCGTGGCTGTTTACGGAAGACGACGTGTCGGCAAGACCTTTCTTATCAGAGAGGCCTACAAGAACCATTTCGTTTTCCAGCATACCGGCACTTACGGAGCCACTCGCAGGCAGCAGTTAAGCGACTTTCGAGAATCTCTTTATCTTGCCGGAATGGGAAAATGCGCAATGCCCAAGACATGGTCTGAGGCATTTGGACTGCTGTGGAATTTCCTGAATACGTTCCCTGAAAACGAGGAGAAGAAGGTTATCTTCATCGATGAACTTCCCTGGATGGACACGGTTAAATCAAACTTCGTCCGTTCACTCGACCATTTCTGGAACGCATGGGCTTCTACGAGAAAAGACCTTATCCTGGTCATCTGCGGAAGCGCCACATCATGGATCATCGACAATGTGGTCATGAACTATGGTGGCCTTCACAACCGTCTTACATGCAAGGTTCTGCTGCAACCATTCACCCTCAGAGAGTGCAAGCAGTATTGCGAAGCGAAGAATCTGGGCTATAAGGACAGGCAGATTCTCGAAGCTTACATGGCCTTGGGAGGAATCCCATACTATTGGAGCTTCCTGAAAAAAGGAATGAGCGTGGCACAGAATTTCGACCGGATATTTTTCCAGCCAGGTGGAGAACTTACACAAGAGTTTGATGCTCTCTACGCTTCCCTATTCAAGAAGCCACGCTGTCATATAGCAATCATCACAGCACTTGCCAAGAAGAAACAGGGTCTGCTGAGAGAAGAGTTGCTGAAAGCGTCGAAACTCTCAGACAACGCAGATTTCTCGAAAGCGCTGCAGGAACTGGAGCAATGCGGTTTCATCCGCAAGTTCACAGCCATCGGCAAGAAGACGAAGGATGCGACCTTCCAGCTCATAGACAACTACACCCTATTCTACTTCGATTTCATATCGGAGAACACCAATGGGGATGAGCATTTCTGGTCTTCATCCGCAGGTTCATCCATCCATTACGGTTGGGCAGGAAGAGCATTTGAGCGTGTCTGCATGCAGCACATCAACCAGATCAAGGCAGCCCTCGGCTTCTCAGCCGTCGTGAGCAGCGTTCATTCCTGGTCATATAAAGGAACAAAAGACCCTGTCACCGGCAAGACGCTGACGAAAGGAGCACAGATAGATATGCTCATCGACAGAAATGACGATACAATTAATCTCTGTGAGATGAAATATACCAACGCCCCTTACGTTATTACAGAAGAAGAGGACAACCGCATCCGCAACCGAAGGGAGACCTTCATCAGGGAAACAGGCACCGAGAAAACGGTACTCATCACGATGATCACCTCCTATGGACTTGCGCCGGGCGGCTATTCTGATGACATCCAATGCCAGCTGACGATGGCAGATTTATTCAGATAAAAGCCGACCTCTCAAAAATGATAAAAAACCACGTTTTAGCACGAAAATGCAGATTTTGAGTGTTTACAAAGGTTAAATATGTTAAATCTTCAACCCCTAAAAATGGGGGTTTGTAAAGATAAGTAACATACAAAATGAATGAAATCAAGTGAAACCAAGTGAAAATACGAAAATCGTAAGTAGCTGATAATCAACATTCTTTTCATTCAGAAGGAAAGCGGCTCACAAATAGCACGTCAGTACTTAACCGATTGAGAATCAATGACATTCATTATTTGCGTGGGAAAGTGAAGGCGTAGAAAAGGGCTTAAAAAGATACTTGAAAAAAGTAGGAAAGTAGGACTAAAAAGCACTGAATATCAGATAATTAAGGAGATAAAAACCCTTATATTTTAGCCCGGCTACCATATGGCTCAAAACTATGTTAATTTTCTGATATTCAGCTGATTACGTATGGTGCATCGGAAAGTAATAGATAACAAAAATAGGGAACGCAATGCGTTCCCTATCTGTTTATCACGTGTTGCGTCTGAGTATTTCTTCTGCACCATATTCATCTTTATTTTAATAAGTTTCTTCCGCCTGTATCTTCAAGGATTCTCATCTGCTGGATGGCTATCTGATTGAGCTTGATTAGTCGTTCAGACTGCGCCATGCCGTCATTGATAAACACTGCATTGAGATTCTCCATATTTGAGAGACAGATAAGCTCATTGATACTGGCATAGTCACGAATGTTTCCTTTCTTGTCGGGATTCTGCTCACGCCATTGTTTCGCAGTCATACCGAACATGGCGATGTTGAGTACATCCGCTTCATCAGCATATTTCATAGCAGCTTGCTCACGAGTCACCTCCGCAGGAATGAGATTTACTTTGATAGCATCCGTGTGAATGCGATAGTTTATCTTAGATAGTTCCCGCTTGGCAGACCATGCCAATTGGTTCTGCTCATCAGCTTTAAGACGTTGATACTCTTTTACCAACAAAAGTTGGAAACGAGGACTAATCCACATTCCGAAGTGGTACGCAATGTCTCGATGAGCATAAGTTCCACCATATCGACCAGCTTTTGCCATGATGCCTATTGCACCTGTTCTTTGAATCCATGCCTTTACAGAAAGCACGAAGTTGTTGCTTCCTGCTGCATTTCTAATTGTATCGAATTCGGTACAATTAAAATTCGGATTATATAGCTTTTCCCATTCACCGAGATATTCTATTGTACTTTTGAGGCTCATCCATCTAAATATAATATGCTCTTGCATTTGGCTATGTGCCATATCGGTCAAAGAGATATAATCCTCATTTTGAACATTAACAACAGATATTTCTGTATTTTCAACTTTTATCTTTGCCATAATCCTTAGTTTTTAGATAACACAAATCAGTCTATACTATCAGCAACATCCACATATTACATCAGCAAATAATAGATAACAAAAAATAGGGAACGCAGTGCGTTCCCTATCTGTTAGCCAAATTCCTCCTTGACATCAAAGCAAGGGCAATCCTTGGCGGCAAACTCATTATGCCCATGAACCGTTGCCTCGGGATATTCCTCCTTCAGCTGTTCTATAAGCGCTTTCAGCGCAGCCTTCTGCTGTGGGGTTCGGGTATCCTTCGGCTTGCCATCCTGGGATAGGCCGCCGATGTAGCATATTCCTATGCTCACGGTGTTGTGACCCTTGCAGTGGGCACCCACCTCTTCTACTGATCTGCCCACGTGGATGCTTCCGTCACGGTAAATCACGAAATGATAACCGATGCAGAAAAAGCCACGCTCACGATGCCAACGGTCGATGTCGGCTACGGTGTAGTCGCAACCTTCTCGGGTCGCGCTACAATGAATGATGATTTCCTTGATCTTGCGCATAATATAATAATTTATAATGTACAATGCAGAATTAACTAATAGATACCGCTTGCTAAAATACAGTTAACTATAAAACTTTACCTGGGAAAAAAAGCCAGATACTTTAGGGGAATTTCTTCCTCCCCCAAGTCTTTGATATGCAAGTCAATTTGTTCGTTTTCATCAGCTAACTCATTAATCTTCTTGCAAAACTTCTTGAAAAGTTCCCCATCGTAAGCTACAACGCCCGACATTAAAGACTTGCCCATTACTATGCTTCCATGCTTCAATGCCAGCGGACCTACACCAGCCGTGATATAAGGCTTACGAGACACCGGATACGACGAAGAATAATCCTTAAGAATTAAAGGCATGGTCTTATACTCCTCTACGATCTCTGTCTTAAATTCCTTCTCTTTCTTATGGTGCTTCTTCTTGTACTCCACCCCTATCTTCTTCTTGAACTTGATAGGTTCTGGTATAATTAAATAATCGCCTGCATGCAGGTAATTTTTAGGATGCTCTACTGTGCCGCAGATAATTACTCCGTTGATAACCATTGTGCCATCCACACCCCATGGAGTGAAGCGACGGCGAAATATATGAATATACATAATGATAATATTTAAAAAAAATTAATACTTGTGTCAGAGTCATTAAGAAGTTCAAGATTTCGAAAAACCTTAATGACCCTTAATGACACTGACCCTTAATGACACGTTTTAAACGGTGGGTGACGCTTTCTGATAACGTTTGTCCGGCAAAACGCTTATCAAGCCCTGCTGCTTCCAGTTCTTCAGCATCTGCTTCACTGACTCGTGAGTAGCATTTGCCCCTTTCACGGAAATGCTCTGTTGCTGAGCCTGATCGAAGGAGAAGGTCACATCCAGACGCTCAAAGATGGAATCGTTTCTACCTCTACGAGAACGGTCGTAAACCGACTGTCCGCAATAGTCTCTCGAAGAGAAAGCATCCTCGATACGACTACGGAAGAAATAGAGCGCATTGTCCAACTGGTAATCTGCAAGAACATTGAACACAGCGAGCATGGTAGGCGTCTGCATCTTGACAATCATTTCCTTCCATAATAGCGGATTCTGCTTCAACTGCCTTTCCGCTCCCTGGAAACCGTGCTTCTGAATCAACGTCTCTGCCACCTTGCAGAGCAGGATGCAGGTCATCATTCTCATCGTGGTAGGACAGATACGAAAACGCTGACGGGCTTTCACCTTGTCATCATTCTTCATGGTCTCCAGGCGAATCTGTTCCAGCCACTCCCTACCCTTGGCTTCCAGCTTAGGAAGCACCACGTCGCCTTCCATCAGAGGCAGCAGATGGGCAACTTGGATGATGCGGTTGCGCTGGCGATCGGTAAGCACATACAGATTATCCGTAAGCGGAGTAAACGTATTGTCCGGGGTTCTTGCCACGGTAATACGGCTCTGAAAACCATCCGTATAATTGTTCACCACACGGTAAAGCGCATCAGGCGTTCCACACATCACTACATTCCATAACAGTCTGTCAATATGGACATTCACGGCTTCTGCACTTCTAGCCTCACGCTCGTAACTCGTACCATCATACGCCTGTCGGAGCATTACGGAGAAGTCGCTCATTGCCGATTTCCATTTCTGCGCCACGGTGTCGGCTTCCGGGGTAAACGAGAAGGCATGCTTGCCTTCGGTATTGGCTAGACGTTCTGCAAGATTTGCCACGGTATTGTTCAACGTCAGACATCTTACGGGCAGTTTCGGCTCTTCCGGCTGTTCCTTCTTGTTCTTAGCTGCACGCTTCTTGGCTCGCCATTCGTCCTCCTGCTGTTGATACATTTTGTCCATCTGTTTCACTTCCGAAGTCCAAGCATCAATCACGGGGTCAATACTTCCCTTACCGGATGCGAAATCTCCGGCGATGTAGGAGATGAGGTTCAGCGAGTTCATCTTGCCGTGAACAGACACCTTGACGCCAGTAGCCAGCATTCCGATGGCTGGGCAGATGGCGGTAATCACCGGCATTGCCAGTGCGGGCCCCACCGCATCGAGCGAATCCCTTACGCCCAGCGGCATTCTGGGCAGGGCGTTGTAATAAAACAGATCGTCCTGGGCATTTGCCTCGTCCAGCGCATTCACCAGCGCATCGCTGCCTTCGGAACTTCCGCCCTTTCCTGCCCCCAGCTTCATTCTCTCCTGTCGGATGGCAGCAAGCACATCTTTCAGTCGCTTAGGCATTTGGGTAATCTTCTCGTTCAGTGCCGAGTTGATGCAAGCCATCTTCTCCTGCTCGGGAAAACCATCATAGCAGGGAATGATCTGAGCCATGAGGCTGCGGTCGAAGCCGCAGATGTGGCGCAGGTTCACGGCAAGCTCGAAGGTCAAAGTGTTGCGGTTGGAGCGAACTGGCTCATGACCGTCATTATACATCTGCCACCACTTCGAGATGATTTCAGAATACGGGATTCCGAGGTAATCTGTAGAGATGGATGAAGAAGGAGATGAGGATGAAACGGAAGCAAGCTGAGCCTGATTCTTAGAAGAATTTTGAGAATTCTTCTGACTCTGATTCTTCTGATTTTCAAAAGATTTCTGATTCTCTTGATTCCCAAGATTCATCTGAGAATCCAAAGCCTTCTCTTCAACATTCTCCAACCAGGGCTTGTAATGCTTGTTCGCCTTATGCGCCCCCGGCGGAAGCTCCTCCTGTCCATACTTCTCACGCTCTTCCAGCACCTTGCCTTCAGCTGCCACGGCAGCCTCATCGTAATCATCCTTGAAGAGTTCGGGAGACAAGTAAAGCAAGTCTTCTGCATCAGCTGAAGTCGTGAAATAGACACGATTAATGTCGTGAGCCGAAGTATCCATCTCGCACTCCAGCATCTTGGCGATTCTAACCTGATTTTCGAGAATCGTCTTGCCCATTTCTCGCTTGCAAACCGCATGACCGCCTTGTCGTGCGCTGCGTTCCAGCATCAGCAGACCATATTTCTCAGGCTCCTGCAGCATCAGCTTGGCCGCCTTCTCGAAATCCTGCTTATCATCCAAATCGAAGCCGAAAGCCCGGCTTGGCAGCTTCATACCCTTCACTACCCCCTGCGGATAATGTCCGGAATAATTAAACTGTACCAATCTTCGCTTCGCCCCATCATTTCCTTCGCGAGCCAGTCGCAGATTAGCTTTCTGCTCATAGCTTCCACGAATCAGTTTATATTCCTCTTGCGAGGTGATGGAGCGGGCAACCTTGTGCCCGTTCTCCACCCTTATCAAATAACAGCTCATCTATGTTTTTCTACCTACTATTATTAAGTTGAACATCAAATACTTTTAGTTGAACCTCTTTTATCGCTTCAACTGATATTCTATCAAAGCATCCGCAGCCTCTTCCGCCTCCTTCACCAGAGCGCTGCCGATATTGATTCCTTCATCACAGAACACCTTCAAAGTGAGCTGAATAGCTCCATCCTTGGTCTTGCTCAATCGTCCGTGAGCCAGCTTTCTGATCAGTACAGACTGAGAACGTACTCGTGGTTTTACCACGAAATCAAAAGTACCATCCGTCAACTGCTGGGCAACGCCCTGTGATCGGAATCCCGGCACCTTCTCTCGTCCTCCATGCTCATTAGGCGCAAAGAGGAAACACTTGCTCTCGTCATAGAAAGCCATACCACCCAGCTGCACGTGCTGGCTACCATTATTCACCTGCTGCTTGTTTACATTTTTCTTCATATTCTGAATTGTTTTGCGAGAAGAAACGTGTGGATTTTTGCGCGCTTTACCATGGAAGATCCTCCGCAGTCCCAACTCAGTTAATAACTAAAACTTCTGTTTATCCCTTCAGCTTTTCAATATCCGTAACGAGGATATCCTGATAAACCTGCCCATTATACTCACGAGCCGTGAATCGGAGCGTAACTGCAACCAATGCTCCTGGAGCAAACTTACACTGCGCCATATTGCCCAGCATGGCGGCAGCATATTGGTTCTCATACTTGCCGCCCATCTCCTGCAACACGATGTTGCACTTCATCATCTGGCCGTTCTCGCTCTTCTGGCTCTGCACGGCAAAAGCCTCGCCCTGCTTCACCACTCTCATAATCTGAGTATTCATATTATAAAGTAGTCGGAAGTTGTTTCAAGATCACCAAACCATTTCGGCGTTGTCTTGTTTCTTCGACGATGCAAAAGTAGTGAGATTTCCAAACAAAAGGGTAAAAAAAATCCCCCACGAATCCGTTTGGGGGATGTGGGGGATATACTTTGTAATTTTGGGGGATACCTTTGGGGGATACTATCTGAACTTTTCTATCTTTCTTGCATTGATGAAGGTTCCAGGCTTGGCGTACTTAGACTCTTGAAATTCTAAGTCCAGCTTATCCGCAATCTCTCTATAAGCCTCGCAACATGAAGGCGCAGCACAGTCAGCAAGCGTCCATTCCGTGAAATCATTATGCTTGAAATAACCATTTATCTCATGAAAATCGTCCGTAGAACATTTTAATAAAGTGCTGAAAGCAGAATTAATCTGGTCAACGAAAAGGCGCTGGGTTGACTTCTTCAGCCAATTCTTGCTCAAGAAAACCTTATAGACGATAAACCAATGTTTCTGTGCACAGAGGGTATTGTCTTCGATTAAGTCTTTAAGTTTAAGCATCAGCTTATCTACATCCACATTCTCCTTAAAAACCATGTTCTGGAAGATGTTTTCCTTCTTGATTTCGCAATGCTCCTGGGCTATCTGGTAAGAAACATACTTATCCAGAAAATCGTTGATATTATCGTAAGTCTGTTCCTTCTTTCCAAGAATAAAACCCACAGTCATCTTAATGTCCCTGCCGTTATTGTGAAAAACTACACCGAACTGAGAATTGAAAAGTTTCTCTTTTCGGTTATATAACATATGGTTTTTAAGTTGGGTTTCATCCGGAAAGAAGAAAGCCTCATCCTGGCTGTCCTGCTTGTAAATACGCTCCAGTCGATTTTCATTCTCCTTGCGGTATCTATCAATTTCCTTCTGGAAAAGGTCTTCGCAATAGGTATCATTGACAAAAGATTGTCTGAAACCATGAAAGCCCTCATCAGCCAAAAGGATGATGTCATTAATCATTTTGCGCATTTCTTCGCCTTCATAATCCTTATAGGAGGTAAGCGTAGGTTCTAATTCTACTTTAATCTGATAGAATCTCTCCTTCTTATCATCCAGCAAAGACCATGCTATTTCTCTCTTTAGTGATTTTAGTAAATCGAAAATCTTTCTTACATGATTACGTAAGATCAGCTTCCAAGCAGCTATCAATTCCTCATTGTTGTTTTCGTCTTCTTCTTTTCCTAAAAGGCGGAAGCAAACATTGAAGCGGGTAACTAGACCTTCCAGCTTTTTCAAGTGCACTTCTTGTTCGTCGTCCATGATTTTATAGGTTTGAAATTATAGTTGTAAAAAAAGCGGCGTGGGTGTTCCCTGTAAGCACCGGTATTCAGGTACCTGCAAGAACCTTCGGCAAGGTACAAACAAGTACAGCCCACGCCGTAGAGGAGTGGACGCCTTGCTGTCACCGTCTTCTTACCGAATTTCTGAATTTGCAGGTTCTGAATACCGTAGAAGTGTCAGATAATCAGCGTCTATCGTATTATGATTATTATCTTTTTACTATCTGTTTCTTACTTCAAATTTTAAAGGGTTTATACTACGTTTTCTTCTTCGTCCGCCCAGTGGTCGCATTGGCGCATCACGGTTTCCAGCGCCTTCTTTGCACCCTCAGGCGGATACTTGTATTTCTTGAGCAGTCGCTTCACCATCACTCGCATCTTCGCCCTGGCTGATTCCTTCCGGTTCCAGTCGATGGTGCGGTTGCGGTGCAGTACTTCCGTCAGTTCCCTGGTCAGTGCCACAAACTCCTCGTCGGAGTAAGCCTGGCGCACTCCTTCGGGCGTGGAGAGCGCATCATAGAATGCCTTCTCCTCGGGCGAAAGTCCCAGGTCGTTGCCCTCTTCCTCAGCCTGCTTCATCTGCTGAGCCATCTTCAACAGTTCCTCTATCACTTCCTCGTTGGTGAGCAAGCCCTTCAGATAGTTGGAGAGACTCTGGCTGAGCATGTCGGAGAAGAGGTCGCTCTGAACCACGTTGGTCTTCTGCTGCTGCTTGATTTTCTCTTTCATCAGTTTGGTGAGCAGTTCCACCGCCAGGTTGCGCTCCTTCATGTTCTTCACCTCCTGGATGAAGGCATCGTCGAAGAGCGAGAACTCTATCTGGCGGTCGCCGAAGAGATTGATGACTCCATCGGTCTTCACGCTCTGACGGAGCAGGTCGCCGATGCGCTCGTTGATTTCATGGCGGCTGATCTTACCCTTCTGCGAGAGTTTGAGCATCATCACGCGCAACGCATCCATGTAGCACACTTCCGCCTTCTGCTGCTCATTCAGAAGCGAACGGCAGAGCGTGGTGGCGTTGTGAAGCAGATTGCTGTGCTCCATGAAATTCTTCTTGCGTTGAACCATGGCTGGAGAACTCAGGAAGTTGGCTCCGCTCGTGATGGCGAAGGCACGCTTCGTATTGTCTGGCTCGAAGAAGCCGGAATAGTCGAAACCATGCAACTGGTCTCGACAGATTTCCATCTCCTCCTTCCATTTCACCAGGGCGGTCTTGGCGATGTCGGGGTCTCCGAAGCGGCGGCGGTCACGGTTGGTGTACTGCTGCATGGCACTCTTCAGCGCCTGCGCAATGCCTACGTAATCCACAATCAGTCCGCCTTCCTTGCCCGGGAACACACGGTTTACACGGGCTATTGCCTGCATCAGGTTATGACCGCTCATCGGCTTATATACGTACATGGTGGCGAGCGACGGAACATCGAAGCCCGTGAGCCACATGTCTCTTACGATGGCGATTTTCATCTCATCGTCGTTGTCCTTGAATTTTCTTGCCAGTTCCTTCTTGTAGGCTTCGTTGCCGATAATCGGCTGCCAGTCTTCGGGGTCCTGGTTCGAACCGCTCATCACCACTTTTACTTTTTCCGTCCACTCGGGGCGAAGCTCCAGCATCTTGCGGTAGATTTTGATGGCGATGCTTCGGGTCAGTGCTACGATCATTGCCTTGCCGGTGAGTTCCTGCGCACGGTTCTGCTCGTAGTGCTGGATGATGTCCCTTACCAGCGTGTCGATGGTGGCGTCTTCGCCCAGGAGCACTTCCAGTCGGCTGTGCTCCTGCTTCGCCTGCTTAATCTGCTCCTCGGTGGCTCCCTCATCGGCTAGGTTGTCGAACTCATCGTTCAACAGGTTCATCGTGTCTTCATCGAGGTTCAGATTCACCACACGGCTCTCGTAATAGACCGGACGGGTGGCTCCATCGTCCACCGCCTGACTCATGTCGTAAACGTCGATGTAGTTACCGAACACTTCCTCCGTGTCTCTGTCGCGGTCGCTGATAGGCGTTCCGGTGAAGCCGATAAACGAGGCGCCTGGCAGGGCTTCTCTCATCTTCTGGCTGAATCCCTTCTTCATCGTCAGACTCTTGTTGTCCCAGTGCTCCTCGCCGTATTGCGAGCGGTGCGCCTCATCGGTCATCACGATGATGTTGCGGCGGGTGGAGAGAGCCGAGTCGCCTTCTTCAAACTTCTGAATGGTGGTGAAGATGATTCCCCCACTCTTTCGGTTACGCAGCAGATTGCCCAGATCTTCGCGGCTCTGGGCGTTCTGAGGTTCCTGACGAAGGAAGTCCTGGCAGCGGCAGAACTGACCGAAGAGCTGGTTGTCGAGGTCCTTGCGGTCGGTTACCACCACGATGGTTACTTCGGGTAGTCGCTGCACCAGCTGGTGGGCGTAGAACACCATGGAGAGGCTCTTGCCCGACCCCTGCGTGTGCCAGAATACGCCGATTTTTCCGTTGCCTTCCACTGCGGTACGGGTGCGCTGCAGGGCTTTGCCCACGGCGTAGTACTGGTGGTAGGCGGTAAGAATCTTGGCGTATTTGCCCTGGTTCTTGTCGAAGCAGATGAAGTTCTGCAGGATGTCAAGCAGTCGCTGCTGCTGGAACATGCCGAGGAAGAAGGTGCGATAGTCGGCAAAGAGGGTTGACTCGTATGAGCCGTCTATGGTCTTCCATTCCATGTAGCGGTCTTGCTTGGCGGTGATGGTTCCGGCACGTGTCTCGCTCATGTCGCTGATTACGTTGAAGGCGTTGTAGCTGAAGAGGCTTGGAATGCTCTGCTGATAGTTCTTGATCTGCTTGTAGGCATCGTCGATGGATGCGTCTTCGGAGATGGCGCTTTTCAGCTCCACCACCACGAGGGGCAATCCGTTGACCATCACCACCATATCGCAGCGCTTGTTTTTATACTCTTCCACTCGCCACTGGTTCACCACCTTGAAGAGATTTCTTTCGGGGTGTTCGAAGTCGATGAGCCTCATCAGGGCTGTTCGTTCTTCGCCATCCTGCAGGAATCCCACCTCCAGACCGTTTTGCATCCAGAGTGTAAACTGCTCGTTGTTCTGTTCTAAAGTACCGATGCTGATGTTGGTGATTTGCTTGATTCCTTCATCCATTGCATCGGCTGGCAGTTCAGGATTAAGCCGTCGCATCGAGGCGACCAAATCGGCACGATAGAAAGGCTCCTTTAAGTTGCGCTCCACCTCGTAGCCACATTCGTACGCATAGCCGAGTTCGTCGCGGAACAGGGCAATGAGCGTCTGCTCGTATGCGTCTTCGGTGAATTTCTTGTCGTCTGCCATAATGATATTTTTTATATACAAGTGTCGTAAGTAAGCCCCACACGCCCTGAAAGGGCAGAAGCTCCTAGCCCAGGGCATCGCCCTGGGTGGTTCATGTGCGCAAGGTCATCGCCCTGTAAGGGCAAAAGCTTTCAAAACACCAGGCGAATAACAAAGCTTTTGCCCTTACAGGGCGCCTTCCTTATTGCCATTTTACCCAGGGCGTTGCCCTGGGCTAGGAGCTTTTGGGCCTTCAGCCCGTACCTGAACCACTTGCGAAACTTTAGTTTAATATTTTCTTTCTCGTTATTTTCTTTCGTTGCTCTTCTTATTCCGGGACTTCCAGTTCCCCTGACATTAAGCGAGGGAGAAGGGTGTCGCGGAGAAGGGAGAGGCGGGAGGACTCCTTGTCTATACGTAATTTTCTATCCATCATAGAATTCGCAATATTAGAGAACCGAATCAACCTTTCCTCAGAATATGGGAATTTTTGCTGAGTAATGTCACCCATAACTATATAAGGAATAGATGACCCTCTTGTACCTCCCATTTTTACAGGTTCAAAGAACTGTTTCATCATGTGATAAAAGAATATCATAAGATTTTCTTTATCTTGTTCTCTGATAGTACAAGCGTATGTACGCTGGTACAAATCAAAACCTCCATTATAGAACATAGTTCTTCCTGTATAACTTCCATTTCCAGCTATTATAATGGCTTTACCGTTAAATATTGCATCGTTAGAAGCTAATGGCTCTGGAGCACATGAAAAAAAGGGATATAAGCCTTTCTCTATCGCTTGATTAGTATTTTTCTTGCCTGTAAAAACATTGCAAAAATCACCCAGCGTTCCTACATTCCAACCTTCCGGAATCATTCCCAATTCACTATCCACGAACTTACCATCCTTGAAAGGCTCAAAGTCAACGAACCAATTCTTGAAAATAGCCTGCGCCATCTCCTCCAAATCAGCATTGATTTTGTTGTTCCACTCTATCTTCCGGTCGAGAGAAGAAAGGATGGAAGCAATGCGGCGCTGTGTTTCAAGATTCGGTAAGAGAATCTTATAATCCTCAATTTGTTTTTGTGAGATATGAGGAATCGCAGAACCTGTATGTATAGAATTAACATAATCAATAAATTTTTTACTAAAAATGTTATAATACAAATAATCCTGTTCTGCAAGTTCGTTATGTCTAACACATGCAACTCGTTGCGCAAGTAATAATGGTAAATCTTCCTCTTTGATTCTTGCTTTATTTTTCCCCACTCTTGAGCCATCCATTCCTATAACTATATCATTAGCTTGTAAGGAATAATACTCAGTTTTATCGAATGGTTCATTCCAACGCTTATCTTTTTCCGTATCCCATCGAAGATTACCTATTGTCACATTATCTCCACGAACAACTCGAATTCCTTCTTTGGAATATTTCTTTCCAGGGAAGGGAAAACCAGTAATAATGTTGCACACATCCCCTAATCTTACTTCTTTCCACTCCATCCTATTCCCTCCTCAGTTTCTTTTCTAAATATTTTTTCCGGCCATAATACTCCCTTTCAGCAAGACTCATCGGAAACATCGAGTTGCTTTCTATAGCCTCGTATTCATCCTGCAAGTCTTGAAGATGATCTTGTTGCTGCTTCAGATAGAAGTATTCTTGATCTTTTTTCTGCTTGTTGTAGTATTTCTCTTGCTCTTTCTTCTGTTTATTGAAAATCACAACAGAAACAACTATTGCAACCACAGACGCCACTACCGCCAACAAAGAGAAAAGCCCTGAATATTCATTTAAAAGTTCCATACTCTTAAACCTCCCATCCAATTTTCTTCAACTGCATTCTAATCTCCTCTTCCTGCTTCTTGCTTTCCTCAAACAGCTGTTTCAGCTCTTCGGTGAGATTCGTCATTTTCTCCTCGAAAGGCACTCCGTCGCCTTCATCTTCGGCGATTCCTACGTATCTTCCAGGAGTCAGGATGTAATCTTGCTCGGCAATCTGCTCGGTGGTGCATACGGCACAGAAGCCCTTTTCATCCTCCAAGGTTCCCTGCTGGAAAGCATGGAAGGTGTCGGTAATCTTCTTGATGTCCGTATCAGGCATCAGCTCACGAAGCTTGCGAGTAACCATCGTGCCCAGGTTGCGGGCATCGATAAACACGGTCTTACCCTTCTGCGCCTTGTTACGGCTGATAAACCAAAGACTTACAGGAATACCTGTACTGTAGAATAGCTGCGAAGGCAAAGCCACGATTCCCTCTACCAGGTCGGCTTCAATGATTTCTTCTCGAATCAGTCCCTCGCCGCCACTCTGACTCGAAAGCGCACCATTCGCCAGCACCAAACCTATCTTTCCGTTTGGAGCCAAATGGTGAATCATGTGCTGCATCCATGCAAAGTTGGCGTTGCCAGCTGGTGGCAAACCATACTGCCAGCGCACATCTTCCTGAAGCGCACTCTGTCCCCAGTCGCTGAGGTTGAAAGGAGGATTGGCAAGAATGAAATCTGCCTTCAGCGTAGGGTGCTGATCATCTAAGAAACTGTCTGCATATACTCTACCCAGATTCGCTTCCAAACCATGGATGGCAAGGTTCATTTGTGCAATCTTCCAAGTATCAGGGTTCGATTCCTGTCCGTAGATACTGATTTTACGCAGGTTTCCCTTGTGGCGATCTATAAACTTGGCACTCTGCACAAACATACCGCCCGAACCGCAGCAAGGGTCAAAGACTCTACCCTCATAAGGTTCCAGTATCTCCACCAGTGTGCGGACAATGCAGGAAGGCGTATAGAACTCACCAGCGTTCTTTCCCTCCTGAGAGGCAAACTTCTGCAAGCAATATTCATAGGCTCTGCCCAAGAGGTCTTTCTCCTCGCCAGCATCATGCATTTCTATATTGGTAAAGAGATCTACGACTTCACCTAATTTGTTTTTAGGCAGTTCCGGACGGGCAAAATTGCCGGGCAGAACATTCTTCAATCTATCGTTCTCACGCTCAATAGCGATGAGCGCTTCATCTATCACCACGCCTATTTGCGGTGTGTGGGCAGCAGCACTAATCTTGCTCCATCGAGCCTCAGCAGGCACGTAGAAGATGTTCTCGGCTGTGTATTCGTCCTTATCTTCCGGGTCGGCGTATTCGTCGCCCTGCAGCTCCTGGAACTTCTGGTCGAAGCGGTCGCTGATGTATTTCAGAAAGATGAGTCCGAGCACCACGCCCTTGTACTGAGATGCATCGAGACTGCCTCGCAAAATGTCGGCAGCCTTCCATATTTTCTCTTCAAAACCAATGCTGATGGTATCTTGTTTCTTTGCCATTTTTATCTTTGTCTATTGGATTTACACATTATTTATATATAAAACACCAGTTATTTATTGATAAGCACGAGTCTCCACTTCTCGTTTTCGAGAAGGATGGACTGGTCTTTACTGGTTATTTTGAATGTCTGATCGTCGATGGTTATCTGATCATTCTTGATGGTATAGGCATAGTTTCCGCAGGGAGAAAGCTGGGTAGAGGTGTGCAGGATTTTGCCCTCCTCATCAATCTCTGTTACCGTTTTCTCCACGTTGAAATATACGCTATCGGCGGTGAACTGGCAATAGACAGCCCCCGCATCTACATCTAAAGTAAGGTTTCCAACACGCTGATAAGCCTCGGAAATCGCCCATTCGTGGGCTGAAATTTGGGTTTTGTAGTCGATTTCCCCCGAATTTTCTGCATTTTCATCTCTCGAACAGGCGGAAAATGAAAACGCAAAAAGGACGAATACCAGCGCCTGAATCCACGCTGCTATTCGTCCTTTAATAAGTACACGATGATTTGAGGTTAATTTTGACGAGCCAAAATTACCCCCCCTAAAACCTTGATAATCAATTTGTTATGCATACACATTATCATTTAAACAATTGAAATTTTATTTAAGTTCGTGCAAAGGGGGCTTGCCTCTCAGCATTCGCAAAAGCAAAGTTATTAAAAACCTGGCTAACTACCAAATTTTATCACGTTATTTAACGGAAAAGTGGTTTTGAAGGCATAAATGAGGCCCAGAAGGCATTTTTCACCCCCTCAGAACGGCCAAAATAAGATGGAAAATGAGGTTTTTCTGCTTGAGAAACAAGGAAAATCCAGAAATATCATAACAATTTTATTCAATATAAAGACAAAGGATGGAGGGATAATATGGGAAACAAGAAGTGAATCTATAGCTTTTAAAGATACAACTCTTAGAAAAGGCAGCTTTCACAAACAGACTATATCTTGTTGTTTATCAACACATTATACCAACACAACATTTCATCTTAAGAAACAAATCAAAATCCTCTATCGTGTCATTAAGGGTCAGTGTCATTAAGGGTCATTAAGGTTTTCGGGGCGCAAAATCCCCCTATAGTATAATATAAATAATTATTTATATTATACTATAGCTCTTAATGACATTTCCCATTTTTCTTAATGACCCTTAATGACACTGACCCTTAATGACACGCTTTCGCCCTCAGCATCTTCTGCATCAGAATCCCCTTCAAGCCCCTCCTGCAAGCAATGCGTAAAAACAGTATTCACTTACATCACTATGTATCAAGCACTTACGCCATTTTTACCATCTTATTTCGATAAAAACTTGATTTCGCCTTTGAAATTTTGTATCTTTGCACCGGCAATCGAAGGAACAGCCTATTGTGCCGAAAACCGGTCATCTATGAAGACCGGAGCGGGGCTTAAATGATGGCAGGCGCCGGTCATCTATTAAGACCCCAAAATCGGGCAGAAACGAGGGCTTTCCGGGTAGTTGTGATTCAGTGAACTCTTAAACACAGTACAGAGTATGATTAAC
>NZ_QUCG01000032.1:38717-38958 GCF_003473645.1 Prevotella sp. AM23-5
TAAACACAGAACAGAGTATGATTAACTACAGTATCGTAATGCGCAGCGTGAACGCAAACCTCCTTGAGATCAACCAGGCAAAGTCACGTATCAACCAGGCTAAGAAGGACGGCAAGGAGCCGGACAAGAAGGACACCGACCTGGTGAAGACCGAGAAGCAGAATGCGTTCGCCATCTCGCAGTACACCGATGTGATGACCATCGAGAAGTTTGCCAAGCACATCACTTCTCACGGCAGCGT
>NZ_QUCG01000033.1:0-38621 GCF_003473645.1 Prevotella sp. AM23-5
TCATTTTTATTATTATAGTTCATATTCAAACATAGCTCTATAAAGTTTGTGGGTTCTCCGAATGATAAATCACCTTGCACTCCTCAACCTCGGCAGGTAGTCCAAAGGCAGGATAGTGCGAGAATGATACGTTTCCGTCTTGGCTGAGTGGAGAAACAATTTCCACTTGCCATTTCTGCATGAAGCCATCAACCATCTTGATGTCTTCATCACTCAATCCCGTAGGGTCGCCATTGATGATGTAGCATAATGCCCATGTGGGGATTTTCTCTATCGTCTCAAATCTTTCCATCAGTCAAACGTGAACTTGTTTATATAATAATAGGTGTCCTCGTTCTCATACTCATAGCCGTTGATGAAGTCCATCATTTCATCATCGGTTCTGTCACCTTGCGAGATAGCCATCTTCTCACACCACTTGGCAATAGCATCTTGGCAAGTGTCAAAGATGTCCTCACAAGCATCCTCGAAAGGCTCGCCCGAAGAACTCACACAGCATTCCTCTGGGAAGAAGCCTTGCTCGTCATGGACATAGAAAATGTCGCATCCACATTCTATCTCACGATAACTGACGGAAAGTTCTCCACCAAGAACTTTGTTCAGTTCATCAAAGAACTCCTCACAGGCAGACCATGCACTTTCGGTGTCAAAGGACAACAAGCAGATGTCCTCGTCTGCCTCAAACTCTGCCCAATAGATATATCCTCTTACCGATATGCCCATCTTCTCATAGTCGATGCCATAGTGTTCCGCCAACTTGTAGAGATGTACGTTCTTGGTGTTCACCTCCATTGTTTGGAGCGTGTTCCAAAGGTCGGCTACCGCCTTGCGTTCGCCCATCACCTTGTACTGAGTGTCACAAATGTTTGCCATAAGTCTTCATTTTTTTATTCCCTAATTTTGCATATGCAATTTCGGGATTGATTTAAATTTTGTTGCCTCAAAAGGTGTCTGTGCTTTTCCTGCAAGGTTCTCTGCTAAAATACAACCTGCAAGGTGGAGATTTTAGCAAGAGACCATAGGCACTGACCTTGCAAGGAATATGGGTACAGACATTACCTTTGCAACCAAATTTGTCAAAGCCCAGAAATGGTGATGAAAATTCAGGTAACGGAGTAACAATTAGAAAAGTTGAGATATGAGGATAAAAAGAGACAAGAACGACTTGAAACAAGCGATTACAAGTGGAAAGTAACAGAAATCATACAAGAGTTCTTACTGGCGGAAAGAAAGAGAGCGACAACCCAATACTGCACATAGCACGATAGGGCTATCGCTCCGCAATTCGTTCAGTTCATCCAATCCATTAGTATATATATCCTAAGATGAATGAATTTATATTTGTGTATTGGCTTTGGTTGGCAGCTATAGACAAGTAACACATCTTTTTTCTTTCCGCCAGTAAAAATGGTTCTTGAAGTAAAAGTAACAGGGAAAATGGTTGTTGGGTAGCAAAATTTGTTGCACAAGATTTGTTTTTCATTTTGTTGGTTCTTTCTTGTCACCCAATAAAATGATGCTTACGTTTGAGTTTTCCTGTACCTGCTGATAATCAAGTAGGTAACAAATAAGAAATATCGTCTTTCAATGTACAACGCTGATACAACGCCAATACCACGTCGGTTTGCGATGTCCTTGATCAGGGCATTGAGGGCAGGAACATCCTTATTGTGGTTCGTGTACTCAACAAGAAACTACTTGAAAATCAGGGTGGTGAGTCTGTCTTTATCGAACAGTTCCTGAGCCACGGCTTGAATCTGGGCGGCGGTAATCTCATCCACCTGCTCGTAGAGGCGGTCAACGTTCTTCTCCCAGCCATAGTGCAGGAAGCTCTTGCCGAAGTCGAGGGCGAAGTTCTCGCGGTTGTCGCAAGCCACGCCTATCTGACCCTTAATCTGTTTCTTGGCAGCCTTGAGCTGCGCATCGCTCAATGGCTTCTGCATGAACTTATCTAGTTCCTTGCGAACCAATCTGAGGCAGCGTTTTACATCGTGCTCATCGCAGCCGAAATAGATGCTCCAGGTGCCCGTGTCGCCATAAGCCACCATCGTGCTTTCTACGGTGTAAACCAAGCCGTTGTGCTCTCTGAGGGCGAGGTTCAGTTTGGCGTTCATACCCGGTCCGCCCAGCATATTATTAAGCAGATAGAGCGGCATTCGGCGGTCGTCGTTCACATCGTAAGCCTGGGTTCCAATCATCACATGAGCCTGATGGGTATTCTTCTGCATCACGATTGTCTGGCCAGCAACTTTACTTTGAACATTGAACTTTGAGCTTTGAACTTTATGATTTGCATCGCCTGCTTCCATTTCTTCCGTAGGTGTTTCTTCAGCAATCCTTTCTTCCGTAGGCGTTTCGGCGGATTTGCAATCCGTCGAGCAAGCAAGCTCTCGGCCTTTTGGGCACTCTCCCAAAGCCTTCTGGATAAGCTTCACCAGCTTCTTGAAATCAATATCCCCGTATGCGAAGAATATCGCATTATCCGGTCGGTAAAGTTTCCTTGTGAAACGTAGCGCATCCTCCGTCTTGAAAGCCCGAACCTGCTCGGCTGTGCCCAGGATATTGTGCCCCAGCGGCGAACCCTTGAAGAGGATATTCTCGAACTCATCATATATCAGTTCGGCAGGCGAATCATTATAGCTCTCAATCTCATCGCAGATAACCTCCACCTCCTTATCTATCTCCGCCTGCGGATAAACCGAGTGGAAGACGATGTCGGAAAGCAGGTCCACGGCCCTTGCGATGTGCTCCTTCAGGATGGCGGAGTAATACACCGTGCCCTCCTTGTTGGTGTAAGCATTCAGGTCGCCGCCCACGCTCTCCAGACAGTTGAGAATGTGCCACGCTTTTCTGCGCTCGGTGCCCTTGAAGGTGACGTGCTCGCAGAAGTGAGCCAAGCCCTCCTCGCCCGGCTCCTCGTTGCGGGTGCCGGCATTTATCTGATAGCCGCAATACACCACCTTGCTGTCCGATGGCAGGTGGATGATGCGGAGTCCGTTGTCTAATGTATAAGTATTGTATTTCATTTCAAGGTGCAAAGTTACATTGAAAATGTAATTTATCCAAAATATTGGGCATTTATTTTGCATTATCGCCAAAAAGACTTATCTTTGTCCCCAAAAAAATATAAATAGAGACATAAAAACAATGCGTAAGGTTATAGGAATAGGAGAGACCGTGCTTGACATCATCTTCAAGAACGGCAAGCCGATAGAGGCAGTACCGGGTGGCTCATCGTTCAATGCAGTCATCTCGTTGGGACGTGCGGGCGTGAACGCTTCGTTTATCAGCGAGGCGGGCAACGACCGTATCGGTGAGTATGTGATTCAGTTTCTGAGAGATAATGGGGTGAATGCCGACAATGTGAGCATCTTTCCGGAATCGAAGTCGCCGCTCTCGCTGGCGTTCCTCGACGAGAACAACAATGCCGACTACATCTTCTACAAGGACCATCCCCACGACCAGCTGGAGTTTGCCACTCCCGAAATCAATCCTGGCGACATCGTGCTCTTCGGTTCGTTCTTCGCCCTGAATCCGGTGGTTCGTCCTCAGGTGGCCGGTTTTCTAGAGTACGCCAAGAATCACGGAGCCATCCTCTATTACGACATCAACTTCCGTGCTTCTCATCAGAATGAGATTATGAAGATTACGCCTAATCTGATAGAGAACCTGGAGTATGCTGATTTTGTGCGCGGAAGCCATGAGGACTTCGGAATCCTCTACAAGAAACCGGAGGCGGATAAAGTGTATAATGCCGAAATCAGTTTCTACTGCAAGAAGTTTATCTGCACCCAGGGTGCTGAGCCTGTAGAGGTTCGTGCCGAGAACGGCTTTGCCAAGAGTTATCCTTCGGAGAAGATGAAGCCGGTGAGCACCATCGGAGCCGGCGATAACTTCAATGCCGGTTTCGTGTTCGGACTGATCAAGGATGGAATCACCCGCGAGGATATCGACCGTGGATTATCTGAGGCGCAATGGGATAGCCTCCTGAAGAGTGCCCAGGAATTCTCCACCGAATGCTGCAAGGACATATACAATTATGTTTCCAAGGAATTCGGAGAGCAAAAGAAGAAGGAATTAAAAAAATAAGTTAAATGAAAAAGATTTTAATGTTTTTATTAGGACTTCTTTTGTGTATTTTTGCTGTTTTGAGTATTGAACAATATTCAAACAAAGTTAGCAAAGAACGACATGAAAAAGAAGTTCTTCAAGCAAAGCAAGATAGTATTTGGCTAGCTGAAGAAAGAGAGGAACAAATAAAAGATAGTCTTAAGCAAATTGTTGAAGATAGTCTTCGGCAAATAAGAAAAGATAGTATAAATAAAGTTATAGATGAGTTACGAACAAAAGAAAAAAAATATCCATTATCTCAAAAACAGCAAGAATTAATGGAAAGTTATAATGAGGCAGCTCGCAGGGCGGTAGATGCTAAATTTAATAGTAATACGGAACGAATGTGGTATGGATTGCCACCAGCAAATTCTGGCGCTGCAGATGCTTTCGCTAATAGTTTTAAATAGTTTTATTATGACAGAAATTACAAACAAAATTTATTACGTAGGCGTAAACGACCGCAACAAGCATCGTTTCGAGGGCCTCTGGCCTTTGCCTAACGGAGTGAGCTACAACTCTTATATCATTGACGATGAGAAGGTAGCGCTGGTAGATACAGTAGAGGTAGATTTCTTCACCCAGTTCCTGGAGAACATCCACGAGGTGATTGGCGACCGCGAAATCGATTACCTCATCATCAACCACATGGAACCTGATCACAGCGGCTCCATCGCCCTCATCAAGAAATATTACCCTAACATCAAGATCGTGGGCAATAAGAAGACCCTGGGAATGCTCGAAGGCTTCTACGGCGTAACCGATGATGTGGTAGAGGTGAAGAATGGCGAAACCCTTTCATTGGGCAACCACGAGCTGAGCTTTGTTCTCATCCCTATGGTTCACTGGCCAGAGACCATGGTAACCCTTGATACGAAGAACAAGGTGCTCTTCTCAGGTGATGCGTTCGGTTGCTTCGGTGCGCTGAACGGCGGAATCATCGATACGGAAATCAACTGCGAGACTTTCTGGTTGGAGATGGTTCGCTACTACTCAAACATTGTGGGTAAGTATGGAATCCCTGTTCAGAATGCCTTGAAGAAATTGGCTGGCGTGGAGCTGGATTACATCTGCTCAACCCATGGCCCGGTTTGGCACGAGCATATTGAGAAGGTTATCGGCATGTATGATAAGATGTCGAAGTACGAGACGGAGCCGGGCTTGGTTATCTGCTACGGCACCATGTACGGCAATACCGAGCGCATGGCTGAAATCATCGCCCGTGCGGCAAGCAAGGCTGGCGTGAAGAACATCGTAATGTACAACATCTCGAAGACTCACCACAGCTACATCCTGCGCGACATCTTCCGCTACAAGGGTCTCATCGTGGGTGCTCCAACCTACAATGCCGGGCTTTATCACGAGATGGAGGTTCTCCTTTCCGAGCTTGCCAATAAGGACGTCAAGAACCACCTCTTAGGCTGGTATGGTTCTCATTGCTGGGCAAGCAAGGCAGTAGCAAAGATTCAGGAGTGGAACGACACCAAGCTCCACTACGAGCCAGTGGGCGAGCCTGTGGATATGAAGCAGGCGATTACTCCAGAGGTAAAGGCGCAGTGCGAGGCTCTGGGTAAGGCAATGGCAGAGAAGCTGCTGGCAGAATAAATCAGAATCTATTCATTCTGAATGAAAGGTTTCGGGTGAAAGTATTCATTCTGAATGAAAGATTTTCGGTTTTTCTCGATGACTATTGTGTATTGAGGGAGTAATTTGGCAAAATATTGAAGCCACAGAATAAAGTTTAAGGGCAGAAGAACAACTGGGGTTAACAGAGTTAACAGTTAACAGTTGTTTTTCCGCTCTTTCTTTGTTTAAATACCTTTAAATATTTCGTGTAAATTACGATAAAACTTGGTGAAGTCGAGTAAAAAGTGTACTTTTGCTGCAAAAATATGTGTCTTGACACGAAAATTTTCAGTAAAATGATGTATTTTGAGCGCAAGGAATATCTAGATAAGCTCATCTCTGCCGAAGGCAATGGGATGATAAAGATTATCACTGGCATCCGCCGATGTGGTAAATCTTTTCTTCTTTTCAACATCTTTTGCAAGCATTTGCTTGAAAGAGGTGTTGCGGAAGACCATATCATACAAGTAAATCTTGAAGACCGTAGAAACAAGAAACTCCGTGACCCGGATGCACTCTTAGAGTATATTGATGCTCAGATGGTAGACAAGGAGAAGTATTACATTCTTCTTGATGAGGTTCAGATGGTAAAGGAGTTTGAGGATGTGCTCAATTCTTATCTCCATGTAGAGAATGCTGAGGTGTACGTAACTGGTTCCAATGCCCGGTTCTTGTCAAAGGATGTAATCACGGAGTTCAGAGGGCGAGGATGGGAAATCCGCATTCATCCATTGAGCTTTTCTGAATACTACGAGGTTGTGGGAGGAGAGATGCGTCAAGCCCTGGAAATCTATTATCTTTATGGTGGATTGCCTGCTGTGGTGCAGATGGAAAGTCCTGAAGCCAAGCAAAACTATCTTCGAGAGATTTATGAGACCGTTTATCTGAAAGATGTATTGGACCGAAATCGCTTGAAGAATCCAGAGGGAATGAAAGAGCTGGTACGTCTCCTTGCATCTACGATAGGTTCTTGTACCAATGTCTTGAAAATCTCCAATACGTTTAAATCGGCTGGTGGAGTAGAGATAAGTGGCAATACTATCAGCAAGTATTTGGAATACCTGCAGGATTCCTTCATCATCAGCGAGGCTTTGCGCTATGATGTGAAGGGGCGCAAATACATTGGTGCTGGTACCAAGTATTACTTCGAGGACTTAGGTATTCGAAATGCCGTGCTTGATTTCCGACAGATAGAATTCACCCATATTATGGAGAATGTTATCTATAACGAGCTTCGCAAACAAGGCTATGGTGTGGATGTGGGATCAGTGGAGAGCTTCAAGCGGGATGAGAATGGCAAACTGCAGCGTAGGAATCTTGAGATAGATTTCGTGGTGAACCGTCATGATGAACGCCTCTATATCCAGTCGGCTTACGCCTTGCCGGATAAGGAGAAGGTAGATCAGGAGCAGGCTTCTCTTTTGGATGTAAACGATGGCTTCCGCAAACTGATAATCGTAGGGGATAGGTATCATTCGGGTTATAATGAAGAAGGCATTCTGATGATGAGCCTCTCCGATTTCCTTTTAGGGAAAGAATAGATGGTCTTGAAGAAAATATCAAGGGCGGAAAGACAACTGGGGGTTAACAGAGTTAACAGTTAACAGTTGTTTTTCCGCTCTTTCTTCATCTATTTCATATAGGATTTTTATGCCTCGCAGAGCTTTGTCAATTCTTCCAGGTTATCCGCCACTTCTATCACATCTCGCCAATCGCCACGAATCATGCTTTTCTCTGCCATATCGTCCAAAAGGGCGATGGTGGAGTTCCAGAAGCCTTTCATGTTGTAGAGAATCACCATCTTGTGGTGGTAGCCGATGGTGTGGGCGGCAGCGATGGTGAAGATTTCATCCAGGGTGCCGATGCCGCCAGGAAGGGCTACGAAGATGTCGCTCTGGGCAAGCATCAGGTCCTTGCGGTCGCTGAGATTATCACACGGAATCTCGATGTCGAGATCTGGGAAGGTTCTGCCTCCTCGCTCTACAAGCGTAGGAACCACACCGATGGTTCTGCCGCCATTCGCCTTTACTGCCTTGCCGATGCAATCCATCAGACCGGAGTTGCAGCCGCCGAAAACCAGGTCGTGACCGTTCTCAGCCATCCACTTTCCCATCTCTTCAGTCATCGTGAAGAAGTCGGGGTCGATATTCTTATTTGCTGAACAAAAAACTGCTATTTTCATATTGCTTTATCTTCTATTTGATAATGTTTTATCTTCTATTTGATGATGTTTTATCCGTTATTTATAAATGTTTTAGGCAAAGGTACGCAAAAATATCGAGATTATTGGGCTCTTTTTGCGGATAATTTCTTAATTTTGCAAACAATAACTAATCTTATAAACAGGAAGATAGATTTCTTATCGACAAACCTCACATCGCTCCCTCGCCTGTCCGAAACCGATGCTCTTCATCAATGGCACAAAAGACAAGCTCTTTCCGGTACCTGGCGTAAAGGATGCTTTCGCAGAAATGCACAAGGTTTGGAAGAGTCAGGGAGCTGATAATCTGCTGGATACGGAACTTTGGGACATTCCTCATTCCTGCGGTTTGAAGGCGCAGGAGAAAATGCTGGAGTTTCTGGATAAGAATCTGAAATAGGGGTTAACAGAGTTTACAGTCATTTACTCCCGATTATGCGACTTGGTTAATCAAGTGCAAGCAAATTTTAAATTAGTGATTTTGGAATAACTAACTGAGAAATTACTAAAAATAAAAAAGAGCGGAAGAACAACCGGGGGTTAACAGAGTTAACAGTTAACAGTTGTTTTTCCGCTCTTTCTTCTCTAAATTTTTGAATATTCTGAATGATTTTACCACAATTCTGCTGGCGACAGATCCTTGTCTTTTCTGCCCATCAGATAGTAATCGGCAAGGAACTGGAGGTTTGCCTGGGTAATCTTCAAGCCTGCCTCCCTTATGTATCGGCTGGTGAAGATATTGGCGTCAGGCAACATATTGTTGTCTATCAGCTTGCACACAATCTCGTATGGGAATGGGCGGCCATTGCCGCTGATGATTCCAAAGCTGTCATCCTCAGCGCGCTCAGCGTTGTAGTAAGGATTCTCAGGCGAAGCGATGCAGTGGGCGAGGCCGAAACTGATATTGATACCCGTATAAGGACTTGCGCTCACGATGATGCCCTTCTCGTATTGCTGTGGGAATCGGATATCCTTAGGCAATTCGAACTCAATCTCCTTGAAGAACTCCTTCAGGGTCTTCACATCCTCCAGGAAGATGAACTTGTCGCCCAATTCCTTTGCTTTGAGCAGGTTGTAATCGTGGATAGCCTTCTCGCGATCTACGCTCGCCTCCATCTTCTCGATCTTCTCCTTGAATTCCTTATCCTCCCAGAGCTTGTGGGTAGGCATCTCAGTCGTAATCTTCTCAAGCCACTCTAGGGAAGTAAGCGCCAGGAGATTGCTTCTGCTGGCAATGGTCATCTCCATCTGTATGGAGTAGGCCATAGGCTCTGTAAGCCCCTGAGGAGAATTTGCCATCTGCTGGAGAGCAAACTGCAGGCGCTGGCGGTTGCCCACATTGAAGTAGCAGCCATAGTGAAACCAAGCCAACGTGTCGCGGCGATGGATTTCGTCGAGCTGCTTCTCTTCTTCTTCATTCTGCCCCTCCAGTACAGGCATTTCGCTCAGATAGGTAATCAGGCGCTCATTCTCAGGCGCTGTCTCGTATTCCTTGTCGAGCAGATTATAGGCAAGCTTGGCAGCCAGCGTCATCGTACTGAAGAGGAAAGGAACGGCTTCCTGAATGTAGGTGCTCTGCTGGTAATGGTGCCAGCACAGGAACTTGATGTCGGCGAAGTTGATTTCTTCCGGATCGTAGGCTGGAACATCTTCGTTCAGGGTATTCGGAACGAAATCATCCTCATTTTCATAGAATGGGATGTAGGTACCGTAGCGCTTCTTGCATTCCGCAGTAAACGCCTTCCAGATTCCTGCACCGGAAATCACATCCTCAAAGTAGCCCGCAATGCTGAGTGCAAGCTGCTTGGCATCCTCCACATTCTTAAACTGATGGGTGAAGCACGCCTCGTCGATGGCGTGGTATATTTCGTTAGCCAGTTCTGTATAGTACTGATCTACTTCGTTTGGTTTCTCGTATGGATGCATTGCCATCCAATCCTGGGTGAAAATTACCTTTTTCATTTTTTTCGATTCTTTGTTATTCGAGGTTAAGCGATGTCGTTGTGACGCGATATTCGTTCTTCTCGGTTGATGTTTATGATTCTTGTTAGCTAGTTCGGAGCAATATTGCCCGATTTATCTGTAAAGATAATGCAAAGATAATGAATTCTGCGCAAAAAATGCAAGAAATTCGCAGTTTTTTCGTATCTTTGCACCCGAATTTAGGCAATCTTAATAAATGCGTGGGATTGCCGCAAGCGTTTCGGAAGGATTTTGCACCCTAATTCATGGCTGGGAGGGTGAATTCGGCCTTCCATTTAGATTATAATGAATTAAGGTTAAAAAGATTTGAAGACATTTGAAGAATTGGGCGTGAGCGAGGAGATTCGCCGTGCCATCGAAGAGCTTGGATTTGAGAATCCAATGCCAGTTCAGGAAGAAGTTATCCCATATTTGCTTGGTAATAAGAACGACGTGATTGCGTTGGCGCAGACCGGTACGGGTAAGACTGCATCTTACGGTATTCCGGTTATCCAGAAAACTGATGCCAGTAGCAAGCAGACACAGGCTATCATCCTCAGTCCTACACGTGAGCTCTGCCTCCAGATAGCAGACGATTTGAACAGTTTTGCCAAGTACATCGACGGTTTGCATATTGCCGCAGTTTATGGCGGTACCGACATCGGAAGCCAGATTCGCACCCTGAAGCATGGTGTGCAGATTATCGTGGCTACCCCTGGCCGTCTGCTCGATTTGATTAATCGTGGCGTGGCTCAGTTGGAGAACGTGAACAACGTGGTGCTTGATGAGGCTGACGAGATGCTGAACATGGGCTTCTCTGAGAGCATCAATGCCATCTTCGAGAACGTTCCGGAAGATAGAAACACCCTGCTCTTCTCGGCTACCATGAGCAAGGACATCGAGAAGATTGCCCTCAACTACCTGCACGACCACAAGGAAATCGTAGTGGGTTCGCGCAACGAGGGTGCTGAGCATGTAAACCACATCTACTATCTGGTAAATGCCAAGGACAAGTATCTCGCCCTGAAGCGCGTGGTGGATTTCTATCCACGCATCTTTGCAATTATCTTCTGCCGCACCAAGCTGGAGACTCAGGATATTGCAGATAAGCTGATTAAGGATGGTTATAATGCTGAGGCGCTGCACGGCGACTTGAGCCAGCAGCAGCGTGACCTCACCATGCAGAAGTTCCGCAACCATACCGTTCAGTTCCTGGTGGCTACCGATGTGGCTGCCCGTGGTCTGGACGTAGATGATCTGACTCACGTTATCAACTACGGTTTGCCTGATGATGTGGCAAGTTACACCCACCGAAGCGGCCGTACGGGTCGTGCCGGAAAGAAGGGAACATCCATCTCCATCATCCATACCAGAGAGAAGTTCAAGGTTCGCCAGATAGAGAAGCAGATTGGCAAGGACTTCGTGGACGGCGTATTGCCTACCCCAGAGGAAATCTGCAAGAAGCAGCTCTTCAAGACCATGGACGACATTATGAAGACCGATGTGGATGAGGATCAGATTGAACCATACATGGCAGAAATCAACCGCCAGTTTGAGTACATCGACAAGGAGGACATCATCAAGAAGATGGTGACCATCACCTTCGGTAAGTTCCTCGATTACTATAAGAATGCTCCTGAGATTATCAAGCCTGAGACCGGCAAGGGTTCCCGTGGTGGCGAGGGTCGTGGAAATCGTGGCGAAGGCCGTGGCAAGGTTTCCAATGGTCGCAGAAAGCATGAGACAGAGGCTGGTTTCAAGAGATTGTTCATCAACTTGGGTAAGGCGGATGGTTTCTATCCGGGCGAAATCATGCAGTATTTGAACAAGCACGTGAAGGGTCGCCAGGAGGTGGGTCACATCGACCTGCTGAGTAAGTTTGCCTACATCGAGGTGCCTGAGGAGGATGCGAAGCGCGTGATGAAGGCATTGAACGGTACTGAGTACAAGGGCAGAACCGTGAGATGTAACGATGCTGATGAGGAAGGTCATGGCAGAGCAGCCCGTGGTGGTCGCAGTTCTGAGGGTAGAGGCGCCCGTTCTTCAGAAAGAGGCGGACGCAGCCGCAGAGGTTCTTCTGAAGATGCAAGAGACTCTCGTGATTCTCGTGGAAAGGGAGGACGTGGAAGCCGTGGCGAATCTCGTGGCGGAAGAAAGTCTCGCCCTCAGGAGGATACAGGCGATTGGCGCCAGTTCTTCCAGAACAACGACAACGTGAAGTTCAAGGGCGAGGAGCCAAACTTCGAGGAAGAAGGTTGGGCTCGTCGCAGACCTAAGAAGAAGTAAAGCATATTTATATGTTGAGTATGTTTAGATAGTAAGGAGCACTCTTTCTTGTTATTCAGGAAAGGGTGCTCTTCTTATATGTAGATGTCTCTACTCCCTATGATAATCAGTATTTTCTTCTATCAAATAAATCTCTACTCCTAATAGAAAGTTTCGTTCAGCGACGTTGAACGTACATTCAGCGACGTTGAACCGACATTCAACGACGTTGAACCGACATTCAGAGACGTTGAACGGAACTTTTCCTTCGTAAAATAGAAAGAAATCTCAAATAAAATGATTATATTTGCAGGCGGATTAACAATACCTAAAAAATGAGAAGAATAGTTTTAATCGTTTCCTTGGGCTTGATGAGCCTGAGTATGCAAGCACAGAGTATCTCCCTGGCAGGAGAATGGCAGGTGGAGTTGGGCGAGAGCAAGAGCGCTTTTGCTAAGGGCAAACGTGTGGTTACGGATGCTGCGAAGCGTGCCATCCTTCCCGGTACCATCGATACGAATCGTCTGGGATTCGCTCCGAAAGATACGATGGAAACAACGCATCTTACGAGGTTCTATGCCTATAAAGGAGCTGCTAGATATTCGAGAACAATCAATATCCCGAAGGACTGGAAGAAGAAGCCGGTAGAACTCTTCCTGGAGCGTACCCGACCGACATGGGTGTATGTGGATGGAGAACTGGTGGATTCCTGCAACTTCATCTCTACTCCCCAGCGCTATCTTCTACCAAAGAAGGTGAAGCCGGGCAAGCATTTCCTGGAAATCGTGGTGGATAATGGAAGTGGTGTGCCTGATCAGGTTTACGGTTCCAGCCATGCTTACACGGAAGATACGCAGACCAACTGGAATGGAATTATCGGAAGGATAGAACTCCAGCTTGCCTCTTTTACCGATTGCAAATCGACAGAAACGCTGGCAGGAGCAATCTCAAGCCGTTCTGTAGTTCCTCTGGCTGGAGCAATCCCTAGCCGTTCTGTTGTTTCTCCTTCCGCCCTTCAGATGCCTGATTTCGCCAAGGATTTTCATATTGAGGGCGCTCACTTCTACGCCAATGGTCATAGGATATTCCTCCGTGGCAAGCACGATGCGGCTGTCTGGCCGCTGACGGGACATGTAGAGATGAGCGTGGAAGGTTGGATGAAATATCTCGGAACCTGCAAGGAGTATGGAATCAACCATGTGCGCTTTCATTCCTGGTGCCCACCGGAGGCGGCTTTCGTGGCAGCGGACAGTCTGGGAATCTATCTCCAGCCGGAACTTCCTTTCTGGGGTTCTTTCGACAAGAAGGATGAAAGGCTGATGGCGTTCCTGCATCAGGAAGGCGAGAATATCCTCAGAGAATATGGTCATCATCCTTCTTTCAGAATGATGGCGCTGGGTAATGAACTCTGGGGCGACATCGACAAGATGAAGGAGTTTGTGGATGATTTCCGCAAGATTGCGCCAGATAAATACTATACCTTCGGAAGCAATTACTATCTCGGTTATCAGGGAATAAAAGAAGGAATGGATTACTTCACCACTTGCCGAATCGGAGGTGAGGGATGGGGCAAATACAATACTCATACCCGTGGTTCCTTCTCGTTTGCCGACGCTTACGATGGAGGAATGATCAATCATTTCCATCCTAATTCTACGATGAATTTTGATGAGGCTTGCGATAAGGCCGGAATCCCAATCATCTCTCACGAAACAGGGCAGTTTCAGACCTATCCTGATTATCGGGAAATGAAGAAATACACCGGAGTGCTTCATCCTTATAACTTCGAAGTGTTCCGCCGTCGCCTTGCTGCAGCCGGAATGCTTTCGCAGGCAGATGATTTCCACAAGGCTTCGGGCTTATGGAGCGTGAAACTCTATAAAGCCGATATAGAAATGGATTTGAGAACCCGGAATATGGCGGGCTTCCAACTCCTCGATATTCAGGATTATCCCGGTCAGGGAAGTGCTTTCGTAGGCATCCTCGATGCTTTTATGGAGAGCAAGGGAATCACTACGCCCGAGGAATGGCGCCAGTGGTGTTCGCCTGTGGTTCCTCTGCTGGAAATGAAGAAGTTCTGCTTCGAGGATGGTGAGAAGATTCTGGCTAAGGTAAAGGTAGCCAATTATGGCGGTTCTTCGCTGAAGGGCAAGAAACTGAAATGGCATCTGGCTGCCGAGAACGGATTGTTCTGTATGGATGATGGAACTTTCAGCACCAAGGATGGTGAAGTGAGAAAGAATGTGGGCGACTTGATGGCTGAGGATGAGGGAGTATTGAACATCTTTTCATACGATGAAGGTTTGGTGGATGTGGGTGAACTGAATGGTGTTTTCCACGTGCAGAAACCTACCAAGCTGCTTCTTACATTAAACATTGAAGGAACAGAGGCGAGAAACTCCTACGAACTTTGGGTTTATCCGAAGAAGGCTTTGGAAAAGAAGGGCGTCATCATTGCCAGAGATTTGAATCTGGAAGTGGTGAAAGTCTTGGAAAAGGGCGGAAAGGTGCTTTGGATGCCTACGGCTTCCAGTCATTTTGTGGCTGCCGATGATACACTTTTGCAGGTCGATAATACGCTTTCGCAGGCAGATAATGCTACTCCTTATACTGTTGGCGGACTCTTCCAGACCGATTACTGGAACTATCGCATGTTCAAGACCATCTGCGAGAACAACAAGAAGAAGGTTTCTCCAGGAACCCTGGGCATTCTGACGAATCCGGAACATCCGATATTCAAGGGATTCCCTACGGAGATGCACACCAACTGGCAATGGTTCCCGGTTATCAAGGAATCGCATCCGCTGGTGCTTGACAATTTCTCCAAGGATTATCGCCCGATAGTTCAGGTGATAGATAATATTGAGCGGAACCATAAACTTGGCTTGGTGATGGAATGGAAGGTGGGAGCCGGAAAGCTCCTCGTCTGCATGAGCGATTTGGAGAAGGCTGCCAAATATCCGGAAGGCAAGGCTTTCTATCAGAGTGTAATTGATTATATGCGCTCTGCCGATTTCAATCCATCTGTAGAAATAACGGTGGATGAATTGAAGAAGAAACTTGCCGAGAAGCCTCGTCAGGTTTCATTGAAGGAACTGAATAATATCTCGCAATATTAAGAATATGTAATAGAAAAGGCAAAAAAGCCTATAGCTTTCCTCCCTTTTGTATTGTATGGCTTCCCATTTGTATCAGAATACATTTCGGAAGTCATACAATTGAAATGGGGTGTGGAATACGACAAAGTATAATTATCTTTGCAGCGTGTTTTACAGATAAACAATCTTATTTATCATTCTAAATTATACGCTAATGAAAAGAAATTATGCAAAATGGTATCTCTATGCGGCATGTTTAGCTTTGCCTCTTGGAATACCACAAGTAGTTCATGCTTCAAGCAATGAAATTAATCAAAACTCTGTGCTACGAGGCACAGTAGTGGATGCAAACGGAGAACCTGTTATTGGGGCAAGTGTAGTCGTTGTGGGTAGTTCTGTAGGAGCTGTTACTGATTTGGATGGAAAGTTCCAAATAGCATGTAAAGCTGGAACTGCATTAAAAGTATCTTATATTGGTTATGTATCCCAAAATATCAAGGCTGGTACTAATATGAAAGTTGTGCTTCGTGAAGATAATTCGGCACTTGATGAAGTAGTTGTTGTGGGATATGGTGCTTTCAAGAAAAGTGACTTGACTGGTGCTGTAGGCCAGATTAAGTCTGATGAATTATTGAAGAATTCCCCAGTAAGCTTGGAGCAAGGCTTGCAAGGACGTTTAAGTGGTGTCAATGTCACTTCTAATGATGGTGCTCCTGGTGGTGGCATAAGTATTCAGATTCGTGGTACAAATTCATTCCAAGGTTCTACCCAACCATTGTATGTAATAGATGGCGTTCCTGTGGCAGATGGTAATGATGACTCTATCAACTTTGATTCTGAAGCTCCAAATTATAACAATGCTTTGTCTTCTTTGAATCCAAACGACATTGCTTCTATTGAAATTTTAAAGGATGCATCTGCAACGGCTATTTATGGTTCTCGTGGTGCTAATGGTGTTGTGCTGATTACAACGAAAAGTGGTGAAGGGTTAGGTCAAAAAGACCAAATTTCGCTTTCTTATAAGGCCACGATTAGTAATCCTGTCAAGAAAATCAAGGTGTTAGGTGCACGGGATTATGCAACCTATCGTAACACATCTTATATTAATACACAAGAAGTTTCGGGATTTGATTGGAGTCAGGAGGATCTTCCTTTTCCAGGTGTTACCAATAGTGAGGGGAAATATTTGAAAGGTCCTGAAGATTATGATAATGATCCATATTATTGGCAAGATCAAATCATGCGAACTGGTATGACACATGACTTGAATGTTAGTTTCTCAGGAAGTCGCAAGGGATCTGATTATTCTGTCAGTGGTGGCTATTTGAAGCAGCAGGGTATCATTAAATCCTCTGATTATACTCGTTATACGATTAAGGCAAACATCAATAAAGAAGTGCGTCCATGGTTGAAGTTTGGTACTTCAATCTCAACTTCTTTTGCCAATTCTTCGATGATAAAGACTGCTACAAGCAATAAGAACAATGGTACAGAAGGTATTGTTAGATCTGCTATTACTTATCCGGCAAGTCAAACTCAAGAAGATTTGGACAATGAGTATAGTATGGTTGCTGTCCCAACCAAATATCTTGATGCATTGAATGAGAATAAAAACATCTCTTTCCGTTCTTCAAGCTATATGAACATCAACCTTGCCAAAGGATTGATCTATCGTACTGTATTGGGCTATAACTATACTCGTAATGATGCCAATAAGTATTGGCCAAGTTTTTTGGCAGAGGGTAAGAGTGTAAATGGTAAGTCAAATGCTGGTGATAATTGGAGAAGTTCCTTGGTGTTTGATAACCTCCTGATGTATAATACAACATTCAACAAGGTACATAATTTGAGTGGTACTATTGGTACATCCTGGGAATCAATAAATAGCTATGCTAAGACTATTACAATGCAAGGCTTTGGTACGGATATCACAAATGGTTGGGGATTGCAGGATGCAAGTGCCTTGACCAAGGTTCATTCTGATAAGAATGACTCTAGATTATTCTCTTTGATAGGTCGATTAGCATACAATTATGCAGGTAAGTATTATCTCACATTGACCGCTCGTGATGACGTGTCTAGCAAGTTTGCAAAAGGTAAGCGTGCTTCTTTCTTCCCGTCTGTTGGCTTGTCATACCGCTTGTCTGAGGAGAAGTTTATGAAGGGTATTTCTTATGTTCTTGACAATGTGAAGTTACGTTATAGCTATGGTTCTTCTGGTAATCAGGGTATCAGCTCTTATCAAACCTTTGCTATCTTGTCGGCAGTGAACTATCCGTTTGGTTCTGGTATGTCTAATGGTTATGTCACCAATATCAACAATCCGGGTAATAGTGCCCTGACTTGGGAGACGACTTGGCAGCATGATGCTGGTATAGAACTTGACTTTTTCCATAGAGTATATCTGGAGTTGGACTGGTATAGTAAGAAAACTACAGATTTGTTGCAGTATCGTCAGACACCTCCAAGCACAGGTGTGATGCAAGTGTTGTCGAACCTGGGCTCAGTCAAGAATACTGGTTTTGAAGCTAATGTGAAAGTGACAGCCATTAATACCCGTGATTTGCGTGTAAATGTAGGTGCCAATATTTCGTTTAATAAGAATAAGGTGAGCGATATCGGGGAAGAGCCAATGTTCCCTAATACCATCTATAATAGTCTTCGACCATATGCTATAGCCGACGGACATTCTATCGGCTCATTCTATGGCTATGTGCAGGATGGAATTTGGAATAGTCGTGAAGAAGTAATAGCGAGCAAACTGTTCCAGACTCAGTATCCTAATTACACTGTAGATAGCAATGATAAGGCAACAGAAGAGCTGATTCGACGTGATTGGATAGGTGAGTTCAGGTATCTGGATCGAGATGGTGATGGATTTATCACAGATAATGACCAGGATTGGATAGGGGATGCAAACCCTGATTTCTTCTATGGTTTCAACTTTGATGTGACCTACAAGAATTTTGATATGAGTGTTCTCTTTCAGGGAGTGAAAGGCAATGATGTTTTTAATATGAACTCTTTGAGATATTATAATCTAGGTCAGACCCAGAATATTCCGTATTATATTTACGAAGCTTCATGGAGTAATAATAAGGTAAATCCAACAGCGCCAAAGATATTTGATTATTCTGGTAGAGATATCAAATTCTCTAGAGCTTATCTTGAAGATGGTTCTTACTTAAAACTGAGAACAGTCTCATTGGGATATACATTTAATAAGCCATTCTCATTCATAAACAGCTTGAGAGTCTCTGTGGTAGGTAATAATCTGTTGACCTTTACTGATTATAAGGGTTATGACCCAGAGGTCAACTCTTTCGGTTCTACACCTTCCTTGAGAGGTATTGATTCGGGTGCTTATCCTCAGCAGAAAAGTATCATATTTGGCTTAAACGTTAATTTCTAACCATTTAAATTAAAAGGACACATTATGAAAAAGATAATATATTCGATATCGGCATTGCTCCTTTCGTTTACCTTTGCGAGCTGTTCGATGGAAGAGAATCCATATGCAGTAACTGCAGAACAGCTGGCAAAGTCTGAAGATGGAGCTACCCAGTTGGTAACTGGTATATATGCAACATTTTGGGATCACTGGTGTATGCAGCAGACTTATTTGGCATGGATGGATTACGACCAAGACCATAGTGCAGGTCCTGGATGGGTCTTGAGTAGTGCTGGTAGTGGAGATGTGACCAGTCATTGGGCGTATAATACTACCAATGACCTCTGGAGTACATTTTATTGTATGATAAATCGTGCCAACAAGGCAAAGGAGTCTTTGGAGTCAACCGACGCTTACAAGGAAAACGCTGCTGTGAAACAGCTTTATGGCGAGGTCTTGTTCCTTCGTGCTTTTGCTTATTTCCATTTGGTTCGTATGTATGGTGCGGTTCCATTGCGTCTTACTTCGGCAGCAGAAGAGAATTGCCCTCGTTCTTCCGTAGAAGATGTTTATGCACAAATTACAAGTGATTTGGAAACATCCTTGGATTGTCTTCATTTCCTTTCAGAAGGTAATGTTGGTGCTTGGGGACATGCCGACAAGACAGCGGCTGCCATTTTGTTAGCTCGTGTTTATTGTACAATGGGCTCTGCTGCGTTGACTCATTCCGACGCAGAGATGATTGTAGATGTCAAAGGTGACAAGAAGCGTTTTACTTGTGACAAAGTAGATGGTGCTGAGAATTTTGATGCAAAAAAGTGCTATACCCGTGCTAAGGAACTTTGTGATATAGTTATTGAACGTAGAGGGGTTGATTATGATTTGATGCCAAACTACTTGAGCCTTTGGGGTGGCAACAATGCCCGTAACAAGGAGTTCGTTTGGGGAGCTGCTGCAGGTTCTGATGTTTCTTATCAGACTTCAGGATTGAATAATTATTTTACACTAGCTCCGTATGGAGGTAGTGGTACATGGATTTATATGGCTCCTAATCTTTACCAGCAGTATGATGAAGATGATGATCGTATTGTACATGGTGTTTGGCATTATTATTGGGCAAGCTATACTAACAAGAAATGGATTGCTTATCCTGCCAACTCTGATAGATATAATGCAGAGCACTTGCCGGATAACTTAAAAGCAGTAAGCACCGAGTTTTATAGTTCTTATAAGGGTGCTGTTCCTTGTTTGACAAAATGGTACTAAGATGATATTTCTAATCCATCTTTCTATAGTCAGAAGCAGGCTGCTACTACTCAGCAGGATGTGATATTGATAAGATTTGCTGAGGCATATCTTCTTCGTGCAGAAGCTGAAGTTGAGCTAGGTGACATCAATGCAGCAATGAAAGATGTTGATGTGATAAGAAAACGTGCCAAGGCAACAACTCTTTATGCGGGTAATGTTTCTGATAAGGTGGAGGCTCGCAGTTTGGTGTTGAAAGAGCGCGCATTGGAATTCTGTATGGAATTTAACAGAAAGTTTGACTTGTTGCGTTGGGGATTGTATCTTAATGTGATGAATGCTACGGAATATATCGAATGTGGTACCGCCAAACGTTCTACCATCCGAACAAAGAAGAACTTGCTTTATGCGATTCCTACTTCTGAGGTTGCTGAAAATGATGCAATTGATTCTAACAATTATGGTTATTAAATATGAGACAGTTATTATTAATTATTAGTATTTTTTTGTGCCAGCTAGGCTATGCTCAGACTGCTCACGACAAGGTTCTGACGGACATCCAGTATAAGACAACTAAGGATGCCTACGTAAAGGAGCGTTGTAAACTGGATATCTATTACAATGATACCTTGAAGAATTGTCCGGTCGTAGTATGGTATCATGGTGGTGGACTTACCAGCGGTAGCAAACAGTTGCCTTCTAAGTTGGTGAATAAAGGTATGGTTGTTATTGGTGTCAATTACCGATTGTTGCCAAAGGTCAAGGTGGATGAGTGCTTGGATGACTGTGCAGCAGCTTTGGCTTGGGCATTCAAGAATGTAGCTAAATATGGTGGAGATGCAGTTAAGATCTTCGTGTCTGGTCATTCTGCAGGAGGGTACGTTACAGCCATGCTTGGACTCGACAAGAGTTGGCTGGCACGTTATGATATAGATGCAAATCGTATTGCCGGCTTGATTCCGTTTAGCGGTCAGATGATTAGTCATTTCTCATATCGTCAGATGAATGGCATCGGAAACCTTCAGCCAATGATTGATAAGTATGCACCATTGTTCCATGTCAGAAAAGACGCCTCTCCGTTGGTACTGATTACTGGTGATAGAGACATCGAACTGTTTGGAAGATATGAAGAGAATGCCTATATGTGGCGTATGATGAAGCTGGTCGGACATCAGAATACAACTCTTTATGAGATTGGAGGACATGGTCATGGACCAATGGGTGATCCTGCTTATCATATTCTTTTGGAATCAGTAAAAAGAATACTAGGCAATCCATATAGTTATTAGTTTTAATGACCTGTTGTGAAACACGTATAAGTTTAATTCATACTAAAGTACTAGAGGGGGATGAAGAGTTCATCCCCCTTTTTACTGTTTAGCTTTTGCTTTCTTTGTCCTTTTTATATTCAGAAGGCAATATGCCAAATTCTTCTTTAAAGAATTTACTGAATTGTTTCGGTGACATACCCACTTCATATGCAATCTGGGAAATGTTTTCCTGGCTTTGGTCCAAAAGCTGCTTTCCTCTTTTGATTCTGAGTATTCGGATAAGTTCTATAGGTGATTTTCCAGTAATACTCATAAGTTTCTTGTATAAATGACCTCGGCTCAATCCAACACAGGCACTTAAGTCTTCTACCGACAGCTCTTCGTTATTCATATTATCTTCGATATACTTGATGAGATTTTTCATCAGTTTCTCATCTAAAGAGCTAACCGTTATTTCTGAAGGCGAAATGTCCATCGTATTGCTTTTGATATGGTTGTTCTGCGTCCATTCAAGAATCTTATTTATTCTCAGTATGAGAATATCCATATTGAAAGGTTTCGTGATATATTCGTCTGCGCCATCTTTAAGACCTTCTAAAATATGCTCTTCTGTGGTTTTTGCCGTAAGCAAGATAATCGGGATGTGTGAGAACCTAATGTCATTCTTCACTTGATGGCACAATTCTAATCCATCCATGACTGGCATCATGATGTCTGAAATGATGATGTTGATATTCTCCTTTTCCATCACTTTGAGAGCCTCTTGGCCATTACTTGCTTGTTGAATGCAATATAGGTCTTTTAACGAACGAGCTACAAAATGCCTGAAATCTTCATTATCTTCTACCAGCAGAATATATGGCTTGGACGACATGCTATCTAATGTTGGCATATGTGTTGAATGCTGTTCGCTGTTAGTATTTATTTGTTCTGTGTATTGTCTTGCCATACAGTGAGTGATAGGAATGGTGATGGTGAAAATACTACCATGTGGCATATTATTGCTTACTGCAATGTTACCATGATGAAGGGTCACGTACTCTTTGACAATATGGAGTCCTATTCCGTTTCCTATATAGGTATTTATATCCTGTTCTTGATAGAATCTATCAAAAATCTTAGGCTTGTTTTCATCTTTGATGCCGATGCCTGTATCCCTGATTTGTATCTTGATAAATTCTCTTCCTGCAGACTCGGACTTTTGTATCTCTACCTTAACTTTTCCTTTCTCTACATTATATTTGTAGGCGTTAGATAGCAAATTGAGAAGGATACCTTGTATCTTTTTCTTATCAAAGTCCATTTCTATGTTCTCTCCATGAGTTATGACTTCGAGAGAGATACCCTTGCCTTCATTCAGAGGTTTGAAAGATTGGCAAATCTCTGTGATAAAGTTGGTGATAGAGCCATAGAAAGGGACGTATTTGTCTTGTTGTTGGTCCAGCTTTCGGAAGTCTAACAATTGCGTTACTTCCGATTTGAGAATCTCGACATTCTTTTTCATAAGAACTAAATCTTCTGCAAGATCTTTTTGTTTATTGTTCTTGAGTACCTTTTCCAAAGGTATGGTTATGAGAGAAAGAGGTGTTTTCAAATCATGGCTGACATTAGTGAAGAATCTCATTTTAGCCTCATTCACTTCTTCATGATGCTTGCGTGCTAATCTTTTTTGCTTTCTAATGAGATTAAGTTGATACTGTCTGTAAAAGTAGTAACTACTCATCAAAAGAATAAGTGTATATAAGCAAAATGCGTAAGAAGACAACCAAAATGGTGCCTTTATATGAATATAGAGCGTAGAAGGACTGATATTAAGTCCTAAATTGTTCTTTACTCTCACTTCTAATTGGTATTTTCCATACGCCAGTTGGTTGAAATTGATTCTGTTGCCATCTAAATCTGTCCAATCGTCCTTTTTGTTGAGCCGATATTGATATTTAAGCTTATGTTCGTTTCCATAATTCATGGTTGAAACATCTATAGCAAAATAATGGTCTGAATATTTTAATTCAATTCCTTTAAGCATATATAAACTTTTATTAAGCACGATTCTCCCATTACGCATAGGTTCACCTGTTCTGACAATTTCGTTTGCAATGCGTAAGTCTGTAAAAATAACTTTTGACTTTTTGCGGAAATTGTTTGTAGTATCATTGGGCTTAAAAGCAAGGAGTGCACCTGTACCGCCAACCAGAATAGTTCCGTCTGTGGTGCGTATCATGCTTCTTGTAGTAAATGTAATATTTCCAAGACCATCTATGTCTGTATATGGATAGCAACAATAATTAAGTTCACCTTGTACTGAGTCTTGTGATATCAGTACGTGTGTGATGCCATTTGCCGTTGAAGCCCAAATATTGTGCTGTAAGTCTTCTATTATGCCTAGAACGTGCTGATGAGACAATCCATCCTGAGTTGTCAGTTTGGTAAGCTTTTTACTATTCTTGTTGTATATAAACATTCCATTCTGGGTGCCAATCCAGATTAGCCCTCTGCTGTCTTCCAATACACATTCAATGTATTCTTCGGCAAATGGCTGTTTGCCATTTGTTGTGAATGGTGATAATTTTTTACTTTTAATATCTAAAACGTATAAACCATATGATGTGGCAATCCATAAGTCTTTACTTCCCTGATTACTTAAATCTGTGATGCTGTTGGTTTGTAGATTAGAATTACTTCTGTTGTATTGAACAAACTGTTGATGAGTTGTGTACCCAATGACACCATTCATGTTTGAAGCAAACCAAATAGTACCTTCGGGGTCGCATATTATCTTTTTTACATGGTTGATAGGGGAATTGGTAATTGAAGTGTTGGGATACAGGAATGGAAAGAAACGATTGTTGTTCAGCAAGAAGATTCCCTGCTTATAGGTTCCTAACCAAACATTCCCCATTTGGTCTGAAAAAGAACTGATAATAAAATTGGATCCCAAATTACAGTTGGTATTGTTATATACAGTTGTACCTTTGCCAAAGTTCCATTTTATGAGTCCTTTTCCGTCGGTTCCTAACCAGATGTTATTATGATAATCTTGAAAGATGCAGGTAATGTCTTCTTCTGTATTAATAGGGTAAGTCTTGAATGTGAGCTTGTTGAGTTGCTGATAACATACTCCTTCTCTTCCTGTTCCTATCCAAATAATGCCAGCATCATCTTTATAGAGGGAGCAGATGTGGTTACTTGTCAAAGATGATGTGGAAGTTGCATCCTTTTGGATGTGTTCTGTCTGAAAATTAAAGCCATTGACCTTATAGATACCAGCATTGGTAGCTATCCAGATAACTCCATCTTCATCGTCCATAATTTGTGTAATGGTACAATCCTTGGTCTCTTTATTGGCTGGAATCTGTATTTCTTTATAGTTTGTAGTGTTATAACAATGAAAGCTTGGCAGGTTAGGATTATATATCCATAAACGATTAAAGCTATCCATATATAGACTGATTGATTCAGTAATGGTATATGGGTAATAAAAGGCCTGGGTTAATTTACCATTTGATTTATTCAAGATTTTGATATTGCCTTTCTTATCCATTAGGTAAACCTTTTTGTTTCTGTTGCAAAATGACGAGAGAATGACGTCTTGATGCACAGGATAAGTTGTTAAATGAGAATTGGCAAAATTGTAATAGTATGTATGTTTATCTGACCAGCACCAGAGGTTCTTGTCAGAATCGATTTGAAGTTCCTTGATTTTCTCATGGATACCGATTGTTTTCAGGCGCAAACTGATATTGTCGTTTAATTGATCTTTTTCCGCTTCATAATAGTACCAGTTTGCTTTTCCCTTTATCCAAATTGTGTTGGATGCATCTACTGCTACAAACAGAAAATTAGTTTCCTTCTTTGTGTTGTAGTGATGGATTTGATAACCGTCATATCTGTAGAGTCCGTTTCTGGTTGCAAACCACATAAATCCATAGCGGTCTTTTGTTATGGACTGAATACGGTTGGATGATAGACCTTGTTTTGCGTTTATTGTATAGAAATTGATAGTGTTCTCTGCATGTATGTGCCAACAAGTAAGCAGCAGAAGAAGAACTAATAAAGAAAGACTTTTTTTCATGTAATTTGCAGATAATAAAGTTTTTAGTGTATAGAAAGAGTATGAACTATATCTCATACTCTTTCTTTATTTTTTAACTATTTTACTTTGCGTTAATTTCCTTGAGTAAGCGATCTGCGTGTCCCCACTTATCCATCAGGTAGAGCACGTAGCGGATGTCCACACCGATGCAGCGAGCCAGGCGCTTGTCGAAGTTGATGTCAGAACTGAGGCTGTCCCAGTTGCCATCGAAGGCAAGACCAGTCAACTCGCCCTTGCCGTTGAACATAGGGCTACCAGAGTTACCACCAGTGATGTCGTTGTTGGTGAGGAAGCAGAGCTGCATCTTGCCAGTCGTCTTATCCTGATACTTGCCGAAATCCTTCTCAGAGAGGAGCTCGTGCATGATAGGCTCAGCGTAGTAATCGATAACCTTGTCGCCCTTCTTCATCTTCTCTACGATGCTCTCGGCTGTGGTATAATAGCCTGATGGCTTGCCACCGAGGTCGAAACCGCCTACCTGACCGTAGCTCAATCGCATGGTGAAGTTGGCGTCGCTGTAGTGAGGCATGTCCTCCTCCATACGGAGCTTGGCAGCGCAGAGATACTTCTCCTGCTCGGCGATGCTATCGTTGATGCTGCCCATCTGAGCAGCGAAATCTGCAAATACATCGTTCAGATCCATACCGAAGCTTACGCCTGGATCCTTCTCATATCCCTTCTTATTGAAGTAGAGCTTGGCACCCTTCTTCATGATGAGCGACTTCTCCCAGAGATAATCCACATACTTGGCGTAGTTGCCGCCAAACTCAGCGTCGATGGTCTTGTAGAACTTAGGCAACCATTTTGCCTCTACGTGCTCCTTGTAGTTCTTCAGAAGGGTAGCGAGCACCTCCTTGTCGAGCGCCATATCCCATTCTGCAGAGTTATCTTCAAACTCATGATACTGCTTCTTCTTGTTCTTCTCAGGACCCTTCACCTCCATGTTGGTCTGGAGCTTGATGGCACGGGTAGAGAACTCAATATTGCTTCTTCTTGTGAAAGATTCTGCGAAGTTGGTCCAGGCGTATTTCACGTCTGCGCTCTCCTTGTAGAGCTTGGCGAGCTTGTCGAAATCTACCTTGTGGGCGAGGTCGTTGGCTGCCTTGGCTGTGTCCTGCCAAGCACGGAGACGTTTTTCGTACTCACGCTTCAGATTCACGATGCCGATAGAGTCGATACACTTGTTCATACCGAGGGCATTCTTCCAGTAGTTGGAAGAGCTGGCATACTTGCTGTCGTACTTGATGCGGACAGCCTCGTCGGCACGCATGTGCTTCTGCATCACCTCCTGCTTTACGCCACGAACCTGGGCACGAGGAGCATTCTCTGCATCGCGCATGGTCTGGATTCCGTAGCTTGAGAGATAGCGCTCTGTGCTGCCTGGGTAACCCATGGTCATCGCATAGTCGCCATCCTTGTAACCCTGGAGAGAAACCTGTGCCCAACGCTTTGGATGATAAGGCACATTGTCCTTGCTGTAGGCAGCAGGACCATTGGTCTTAGGGTCGGCATAGATACGGAATACAGAGAAGTCGCAGGTCTGGCGAGGCCACATCCAGTTGTCTGTATCGCCACCAAACTTACCCATAGACTTTGGCACGGTGAAAACCAGACGCAGGTCGGTGAAGTCGCGATAGGTAGTAGCGTACCACTTGTTGCCCTCGTAGAATGGCTGAACGGTGATATGAAGGGTAGAATCGTTCTTCTTAGCCTCTTTAGTCATCTCGTTCTCCAGAGAATCGATGAGTTCATCGCGCTTCTTGTTGTCGAGTTTCTCGTATCCGAGGCTCATCACCTTATCGGTTACATCCTTCTGTTCAACCATAAAGCTGACGAACATATTCTCGTTAGGCAATTCCTCTGCGTATGATTTTGCAAAGAAACCGTTGAGCATGTAATCGTGTTCCACGGTAGAGTGGCTTCTGATAGCCTCGAAACCGCAATGGTGGTTGGTAAAAACCAATCCGTCTGGAGAAACGACTACGCCTGAGCAATAGCCAGAGAAGTTAACCACAGCATTCTTCAAGGCGTTCTCGCCGTTGTAGAGCTGGTCGTAAGTCATACTGAAGCCTTCGCGCTGCATCATCTCATACACAGCGTTAGGCAAGTTGTAAATCGTCCACATTCCCTCGTCAGCGTGCGCGGTGTTGATTCCGCAGAACGCCATGATAGAGGCGATAAGGACCGTTGCTTTTTTCTTCATTTTATTCTTTGTGTTGTTGTTATATGATTTGCAAAGTTACGATTTTTCTGCGAGATAACATCAAGTAGAACAGAAAAAAGCAAAAAATTTCATCAAAGTTTCCTTTTTAGAGTTATTTCTTTCACTTATATTAGAAATATCCGATAAAAACGCAATGTTTTTCACTTATACATGAAAAAGATTGCAAAAACAGCGGGTTTTTCTTGTATAAGTGAAAAAATAGTGCTATCTTTGCGCCATAAAAAAGAATGATTTATGGAAATTATCAATAGAAAACAATATGTAGATCGAGTATTGGGCTACTTAGGCAAAGGCTTGATTCTTGTCTTGACAGGTCAAAGACGTGTGGGCAAGAGCTGTATCTTGCAGAGTGTAGCCAAGCAAATCACAGCTAAGGATGATTCTGCCAATGTGATTTATATCAATAAGGAGTATGCTGAGTTCAACAGTCTGAAGACAGATGAAGACTTAAATGAATATGTGGCGGCTCATTTGAAGGATCAGCGGCACAATTATCTTTTTGTAGATGAGGTGCAAGATATCGATGGGTTTGAGAATGCTTTGCGCAATTTCCAAGCCAAGGATTTGTGTGATATTGTGGTGACAGGCAGCAATGCCAAAATGTTATCAGGCGAGCTTGCTACTTATCTTTCAGGTAGATACGTGGAGATTCATATTCAGAGCCTCAATTATTCGGAATTCCTGCTGTTCCATGGATTGCCTGATACGGATGATACCTTCTTGAAATATCTTACCTGGGGTGGCTTGCCTCAGTTGGCGCATATTGGGCTGGACAATCGCCAAATGCTGACAGACTATTTGGGGGATATCTATAATACGGTTATCATGAAAGATGTCATTAGCCGAGAGAGCATTCGCAACGTGCGGTTCTTGATCGATCTGGTGCGTTTTGTCGGTGATAACATAGGCAAGAATATTTCTGCCAACAGCATCAAGAAATTCATGCTTTCGCAGAATATCACGATCTCTCCAACATTGACATCCAATTATCTTTCCTATCTATGCAATGCCTATATCATAGACCAAGTAAGACGTTTTGATGTTCGTGGCAAGCGAGTGTTTGAAACCAATGAAAAATACTATTTCGAGGATATTGGTCTTCGCAATGTGCTGGTGGGTTCCAATCTGCGAATGGACATCGAGAAATTGCTAGAGAATGTGGTTTACTTGCATTTGCGCAGCCAGGGATACCAAGTAACGGTAGGACAACTCCAGAATGGCGAAGTGGATTTCGTGGCAGAGCGTGGAGGAGACAGGGTTTATGTGCAAGTTACTTATCTGCTGGCTACCCAAGAGACGATGGATAGGGAATTTGGCAATCTCCGACGCATCAAGGACGATTATCCTAAGAAGGTAGTTTGTATGGATGCCTTGGCTGCAGAGGGCAATTATGAAGGGATAGAGTGTGTGCATGTAAGAGAGTTCTTGCAGGGCATCTAGTTCCATTTATTGCGATGAAAAGGAATTTTCATTTTCCTCTTCACTCTTCACCACTCTTCACCACTCTTCACCTTTCTGGCGAAATAATATATCTATGGACTGTCAGTGTGCTGTCCAAGCCAGACAGTTTACTAGCGGCAGTGCCGCCAGTATACTGTCCTAGTATCGCCAGCCTGCTGTCCCAGCTCTGCTCGCATGCTGTTCTGCCCAAACTGCTATCGGTTTAGGCGTAGTTAGTGCGCCGTTTGTTCCTTGCTGTTGGCTGTTTTGCGTATTTAGCTTTCTGTCCACCTTTTAGGATAGTTGTGTGGAGTCAAGTCTTAGTTGTACTTTCCATTCTTTTCTAGGATGGATATGCAAGTATCTATTTTTCAGAACCCACTTTTCGTTTAACAAGAGATTTCTGAAGAAACGAACTAGATAAATAGGAGAGTAATCTATATCTTTTAAAATATTGCGATAGTTGGCACGAACCAAGGCATTGCGGAAATACCACGGATGTTTGGCAAATACCTCGTGATTGATTTCATATCCCATGGAACGAAGATACTGGATGGTAAAGATGGCTGTGGTGCGAGTATTCCCCTCGCCGAAGGCATGGATTTGCCAGATGTCTGATACGAATTTGGCAATATGCTCTATCTTCTCATCATCCGAAAGATTTTTGTATTGGAATTTCTTTTCTTGTTCGATTTCCCAATCTAAAGCAAGACGCAAGTCTTCCCAGTTGAGATAGCTTACGCTGTCGCCCTCCAATACCCATTCTTTCTTGGAAATGTCATATTGTCGGATTTCCCCAGCGTGCTTGAATACCCCCTCGAATATACGGCGATGCAAGGATACATATCCATTGGTATTGAACGCAAATGTCTTGGTGGATAATATCTTGGCGATATTGGCAGAAACCTTGTCGGCCTCTTCCTCCTCCTTTTCCTTAGGTGTACGAGCCGTTTTGCTCTGATAATAAGAGTCGATGAGTTTTCGGGTTTCCTCGATAGTGATTTCCCCCTCAATGTTTCGCTTGGCTACATCTATGAGATAAGCAGATGGTTGCAACCCATCCACAGCCTGCAATCCGATAGCCGTCTTCCAGTTGGAAGCACATTCCTTTTGTGTCGGTTCTCCCTGACGTAGATATTCGTCGAAGGAAGAGAAGTCTTGATGATTTTTATTCATAGATGTAATGCATGTTGAAATTTAATAGTTATCTTGTGACATTTTGTAAAAATAGTTTTCGTTGACAATCCCATGAACTCCTTCACAGAAGTCAATTTCTTCTGAGAAAATAAGATAAAATGCTGTACCTTGAATTTGATAAACTCGAGAAGTAACTTTTGGACCTATACAAATTTTGTATGCACAATAACATGGATCAAGTTCTAGATATTTAGGCTCATAAAGTTCACCATTAATAAGAAGGTATCCACCAGCATACTTTTCTCCTCTAAACATTTTTTTTCTATCTTCATCGTTTGATTTTCTATACATTTTTGTGGAATAATGTGTCCAATTGAGCCAATATTTCTTGTCTTTATAGTAGATTCCTTCGTAGTCACTATGATGGAATTTGCTATATATAAAACCAATAATGGCAAATAGTATGAAAAGTACTATAGGACCTAAAATGACTAATTGAACAATTCTACCTAAAATCATTCCTAAATCAATATTTGTAACGCAGACGATTAGAGCTATAGCAAAGGTAATACACCAACAAATGAGTTGAAATCCACAACTTTTGGGTATAAATCCTTTTTCTTTATTGTAAACATGAATTCCCATATTTTTAAATATTATGTAGTGAAAAAATCCTTGCAAGCCGTTGTTCCCGCAAGCGCTTGAATTGAGCTAAGCACTCCTCCAGCGAAAGCGGATGCTCTCGCCAATAAGCCATGGAAGCCATCTTCTGGGCATTGACTTTCTTGTGATAATCGTTCAGTTGTATCTCCATCCATTTATGTATTATATTGTTAGAATATTACTTTTGCAAAGTTACAACTATTTCCCGAATTTTCCAAGGCTTCGCTTGATTTTCTTCATAATTTGCTTTTTTGCCGACTGCAATCCTGGAGATAGAACCTCCTGCTCCAGCATATCCAATGCCATTCTTAACTCTTCGAGGAGTTCGGGATAGTACTTCATCTGCTCGTAGGCGAGCTTCATGCAGTAGCAGCGGATGGCGTAGGGTTGGGAACAGGCAGTAATCTTGGCAATGCAGAAATCGATGAAATCGGAACGGAGTGATTCTTCTTCGAAAGGCTGACGGAGAAGGAGATGGAGCATCAGGCGGCGCTTGGTCTCATTCTTCTCTACGAGAACCCTATCTATCAGTTCGTCATGCTTCTGAAAAAGCCACTCGTTATTCTGCAAGTCGAAATGGGTGAATACCCATAGGGCATTAAACGCCACGCAGTCGTTCTCATCAAGGGTGAGCTGATAAAGCTCAGCTTTCTTGCGGCTATTGCCATGGCAGAGAATGCAAATCTCATAGATGTCGTCCATGCTCATTCTCTTATTCGCTTTCTTTCTCATACTTCTATGTTTTTTATGAGGGAATTTCGCTGCAAAGATACACTTTTATGTGGAAATAAACAAGAATACAGAACGATTTTCTTTCATAAATTTAGTAGGGTGTCCAGTTCTATGTTTATGTTCTTAAAAACAAGGGCTAGTTCTCAATAGAAGTGCAAAAATCTGAGGGGGCAGGCTAAATCGTGTTATCTATTCGTTCTTCCGAACTAATAAAAGACATTTGACCGACGGAATAGAAAAACAGAGCAGAAGAGCCTATAAGGGCTAACAAGCCGTTTTATCTACATACAGAAGATTCCGAGTGATTATTTCCTCGTAAGTAATCGAATATCTATGGAAAACTCTTATTTACATCACAAAATTATTTCCCCTTTCACGGCAGCTGCAATATGTTGACATTCACGCACTTAAGTGTGAAGGCATTTTTATCGATGTCGCTTCACATCACTTGCAACAAGAGTAAACGATGGAACTATAAGCAGTAAACGATGGAACTGAAAGCTGAGACCGACGGAATCAACACGAAGGGGAGAAAGTACGTTTGATAGAGGGAGAAAGAATGTGGAAGAGAAGGAGGAAATATACCTTCTTACAATCGGATGACTACCGTCATCCATATAGACCACTACCGTCATCCATATAGATGACCCGGGTCATCTATATGGATGACTAGAGTCAACCGATACGAAGAGCGTATCATTTATCCTTCTTCTATAGGTTCTTTCTCCCTCTGGCAAGCGTTCCTTCTCCCCTCTAAATTAATTGCAACATTAATCGCCGATAGTATTTCAAGCGCCTCTTTATTGGTGCATCTTTGCAGTGATATTACTCAATAAACGAATTTAATCGATTATATATATGAATATCAAAAGAACACTGAAAAGACTGATCGACGAGTATGTCGCAGCACTCGAAAAGCAGAATGATCTGCTGAAAGAAAACCTTCAACAGAAAAAAAGTCCTTTCACACTTAACTCTCTGTTTGTCAGCAACAAGTAGAGCTTTGTGAAAGGACTTTTTTCTGCATTGTCTTTTTCTTGAATTGAATTTCTCAATACCAAAGGAGTGCTTTTACAAAACATTTAGTATTTTTGCACTTGCTTGTTGAATCCGCTAATTATTTCTTCTGATACACACGTACATAATCTACCTGATACTTCAGAGGAAAAGCGGAAATATCAGGAGTTCCACCATTTCCACCAATGGCAAGATTCAAGAGGATATAATGCTTCATCTCATTAGAAACAAATGGATTTTCGAAGTTATCATCATTGCCTTTGTTATAGGTGGTCTTTAAGTCTATCTTATTGAGAAGCTCATCATCCACATAAATAGACATGTAATTCTCATCCCAATCCATTTTCCAAACATGATACTTCTTGCTCCAATCCTTGTCTTTGGTCGTAAAATGAGAAAATGGTGTTACAGATTCATTCCATACCGCCTGCCACAAACCCTTGTCACCCCAGCACGCATTGGCAAGGATGGAAGGACGACCATTCTTGATATAATATTCCAGGATGTCGATTTCACCATTGTTAGGCCATTCCCATTTATCACCCAAGAGCCATATCGCCGGCCAACTTCCTGTTGCAGTCGGAATCTTCGCTCTCACTTCTATTCGTCCGAAATGAAAAGCAAAGCTATTTTGGGTGGTAAGGCTACTGGAGGTATATTCTGCATATTTACGTTGCAACTTCCAATCCCCACTACCTTCTACATAGTCAGGATTCTTTACCCTTTCTTGTCGCCCCTCAATAACGAGACATCCATCAGCAACTGTTGCATTCTTGTCCTGATACCATTGAAGTTCGTTGTTTCTAACAAAGCCTTGTTCATAACTCCACTCCTTGCTTGGCAAACCATCATTGTCAAACTCATCATGCCATACCAAGGCATAGCCATCATAAGATGGAATTGTGGCAAACTTAACAGTAGGTTTGTAACTGGTAGAATCCACTGTTGTCGTTGTACTATTTCCACCAGAATTTTCTTTCTCAACTGAGTCTGAAGTGCTGCTACAAGAAAAGAGAGCAGCCATTGCCATGATTGATAATATATTCATTGTTATTCTTTTCTTTTTCATATAAATCTGTCCTATTAAAAAGAAGGACACCTTAAATTAAATAATAATGTAAGGTGTCCTCTAATATTATTTCCACAAATCGTTTTGTGTCAACATAGGGTTACTATCCAATTCGGTTTGAGGAATTGGCCATACATATTCTTGCTCGCCCTTATAGTTTCGATACTCATAAGCAAACTTATAAGTTGAAGCTTCATTGTTGATTCTGTCAACGGCATCTTTCAAAGTATGCCAACGATACAAATCAAACAATCGTAAGCCTTCAAACGCCAACTCTACTCTGCGTTCATGACGGACAATCTCTCTCAATTTTTCTTGTGAGAGTCCCGTTCCTTCTACATTTTCTACAGTTGGCATACCTGCTCTCTGTCGTACCTCATCTATCAAACTCACAGCTTTATCTAGATTCTGATTGTTCTCAATATAAGCTTCTGCCAAGGACAGCAAAACCTCAGAATATCTAATCAAATAGAAATCCTGGCCAGAATCCCAAGATGTTGACCAAGTCAATGCAGGGTTGAAGTACTTCATGACATATACCGTAGAGAAGGAAGCAGCAGAGCCGCCATAGTTCCAATCCGCAGAACCCCATGTCATGCCTGGCAAGAATAAGGTTGTCTTCAGACGAGGATCACGATTCTCATAACGTGTACCTGTGGCAGACCATAAGTCTGGTGTTCCATCGACAATGTTACAAACATCGTCTTTCTTTGTATAAGGCTTGCCATCTAAGGTATAGAAAGCGTCTGCCAAATCTATCGTACCATTGATAGCTTCCAAAGGAGAGCCCCAATGACCACCGATAGCATTACCTTCACCTTTACCAGGACCTTCATATCTTACTCCCCAGATAATCTCATCACAAGCTTCGTTGTCTTCTGTAAACAAAGTTGTATAATCAGGGAACAAAGAGTAGCCTAAAGTTGTCACTTCTTCATACGCCTTGATAGCAGCATCCCATTTCTCATTGTAAAGGGCAATTCTACCTAGCAAACTCAAAGCAGCGCCTTTGGTAATTCTACCTCTTTCAGAAGTTTCCTTTGGTAAGATATTGGCTGCATTTTGCACATCCTGCATGATGTTGTTTACGATAGTTGATCTGTCTGTCTTCTCGCAGTTGGCATCTGTCAAGCTTTGGGTAGAAGTGATGTAAGGCACATCTTGATAAGTCATAGTGAGGTTCAGGTACATCAAGGCACGAATCACAGTAGCCTCAGCCTTATACTGTTCCTTGGTACTTTCATCCATATCAACCTTATCCACATTGCTTATCAAGCTGTTGCAACGCTTGATAGCCTCGTAGTTTGCCGACCAATATGTCTCAATCAATCGAGAACTGCTAGACTGGGTACCATTGCAGATGTCGTAACCAGGCATCCAACCACTCCAGTTGAATCGACCGCCATTGTCAGTCATGGCATCCATGTTGAGAGGACCACAACCGTCCCATTTGTTCTGGTTTGAGGCATCATTATACAAAAAACCATTCTGCAAAGCATCATAACATGCTGCCAATCCCTCCTTTGCATCGGCTGCAGTCTTCCAGAAAGTATTCTTAGATACAGAGGTAAGTGAATCTTTCTGCAGGAAGTCATCAGAACATGATGTTGCCGTCAATAATGCTCCACAAAAGAGCATTCCTATGATATATTTATTTGTTCTTACTTTCATAATTGTCAATTATTTAAAAGTTTACATTTACACCGAATGAGAACGACTTTACATTAGGGTGTACATCACCTCTTGTGTCGCCACTACTCTTCTCTGGGTCGTAGTTTTTCAACGAGGTAATCGTCAGAAGATTTGAAGCTTGTACATAAACTCTCAAACTAGATGCACCAATATGGTGAATCAGTTTCTTGTCAAACGTATATCCCAATTCTATATTTTTCAATCTTAAATAATCAGCTTTATTCAACCAGAATGAAGAATATTTCTCATTAAACGCATTTCCCAACTTAGGCATAGAACCATTTGGATTACTTTCGCTCCAACGGTCAAGCCATCGAGTGGTCATGTTACCACCATTGGTGATAGTCGCCTGCTCCCAATAATAACGATAAATGCCACTTACACCCTGCCAGAATGTATTGAGGTCAATGTTCTTCCAGCTAAAGCCCAATGTAAAGGAATAGGTTGTCTTTGGGAATGGATTTCCGATAATCTGACGGTCAGAATCATCAATGTTTCCATCATCATTCAAGTCCTCATACATGATGTCGCCCAAAGATGGAGCCAATCCATTTTGTTTGATAATGTCCCCCTTGCTATTGGTTCTGTTCAAATCTGCTTCTGTACGATACAAGCCGATAGCTTTCAAGCCAAAGTAAGACCCAATAGGGTTTCCCTCACGGTTGATAGACTGTCCGCTATAGGTGTCAATACCCTTGTTATCTATAATTTTGTTTCTTACAGAAGAAAGGTTGAAGCCAGCATGCCAAGCCCAATCACCGGCATGGTCTTGATAATTAGCCGAAAGTTCCCAACCACGATTTCTTACCTTACCTGCATTTTGATATGGAGCCGACAAATTACCCAAGAATGTTGTTGGCATAGACAGCTGCAAGAGAATATCAGAAGTAACTTTGTTGAAATAATCGAATGTTACATTGATTTTCTGATTCCAGAATGCAGCATCAAGGCCTAAGTCTGTGATGGTGGTAGTCTCCCACTTGATGTCATCATTGGCAACAATATCCTCTGCCATACCAATCATCTTCTCGTTTCCGAAATAATAATTGTAATAAGCACCCATGGTTGGAGTGTAGGCATAGTTACCAATCTCTTGGTTACCCAACTTACCCCAGCTGGCACGAATCTTCAAATATGATAGAGGCTCAATATTCTGCATAAACTTCTCGTTGGTCATAACCCATGCACCTGAGAATGATGGGAATGTGGCATATCTATGTGCCTTAGGCATACGTGAAGAACCATCATGACGAATATTGAATTCAAACAGATACTTATCTGCATAATTGTAATTTATGCGACCAAAGAAGGACTGCATAGAGTATTCAGCGCCATTGCCACCTACATAATCATTCTTGGTAGCGGAATCCAACTCATACAAATTATCTGTGGCAAAACCTTCCTTGTAACCATGGAAATTGCCTTCCTTGTAATCCTGAATGGAATGGCCTGCAAGGAGATTGACCTTATGGTCCTTAATCGCAATGTTGTATGTCAAGATATTCTCGTTCAGGTAGCTTTGATTCAGCCAATGGTACTGGTACAAGCTATTGTTATCGTCTGTATATAAGACATTGCCCTCTGCGTCATACTTAGAAGATTTCTGGCTATAGTATTTAGTATCGTTCATATAATACTTGTAAGCCAAACTGGTTCTAAACTTCAATCCCTTGAGCAAATCCACCTCAGCAAACACATTACCATCAAATCTGTAGCCATTGTTCTCATTATGACCAAGATTCATCATCTGCACTGGGTTCTTAAAGGTGCTGAAACTAATGTCGCTACCATCTACACATCCATATTCCCCGTTAGAATAGGTTACAGGAACTGTAGGACGTGTAAACCATGACAAGGTACGCATCAAATCAGAGACTGATGCACCTGATGTGAAGTTTTCCTTAGAACCAGAAAGATTCAATCCAAACTTAAAGATACCTAACTTAGCATCTACATTAGAACGGAAATTAAATCGTTCATACCCTGTATTCTTCAACACTCCATCTTGATTTAGGTAGCCAACAGAAGTCATGTAATGAACATCCTTTGTTCCACCACTTACAGACAGATTGTGCTGTGTCATAGGTGCCGTGCGGAAGATGGCATCGTTCCAATTGGTATTGGCAAAATGATCTGGGTCAGAGCCATTCTGTATCTTTTGCAACATATCGGCTGTATAAGCCTCTCTGTTATTGCTTTCATTATACATTTTTGCCCAGTTGTAAGCGTCTACATAGTCTGGCAAAATAGCTGCTTTTTGAATTGTATAGCTTCCAGAATAATTGATTGTAGGCTTTGATGCAGAACCACGTTTGGTAGTGATCAAGATAACACCATTGGCAGCACGTACACCATAGATGGCAGCAGAGGCTGCATCCTTCAACACAGATACATTATCAATATCCGTAGCTGCAATTTGCTGGATTTGGGCCACAGAAGCCTCTACTCCATCTATCAGCACCATAGGGTCATTGTTGCCAAATGTGCCAATACCACGAATACGAATCTCTGGAGTATCGCCGCCAGCCAATCCACCATTACTAGTCAAAGTTACACCAGGCAAACGGCCTTGTAACAAGTTTGTGGCATTAGCCGTAGGAATATCTGTCAAATCTTTGCTCGTTACTGATGCTACAGAACCAGTCAAGTTTGCCTTCTTCTGAGTTCCATAACCTACAACTACTACTTCATCAACTACTTTTGAATCGTCCTTCATTGTTACAGTCATAGACTTGCCATCGGCAGGCTTCAGTTCCAAAGTCTTCATGCCGACATAGCTAGCCACGAGAGTTGCGCCAGACTTCGCCTCAATGGTAAAGTTACCATCCAAGTCTGTAGCCACGCCATTATTGGTACCTTTTTCTTTAATAGTAGCACCAATGATAGGTTCGCCTGAAGCATCGACGATTTTACCTTTATAACTAACCTTACTTTGAGCAAAAGCCATTTGGGAAGTTCCTAGTAAAAGAAATGCGCAAAATCCCAATTGCTTACTCATATTATTCACATTAAACTTCATAATTATATATTGAATTAGTTAGACCATGTATTTGATATTATCTGTTCTTTTTCTGTTGAAGATGCCTGATATAATCTATCATTCCATTTCCCTTGTAAATTCTCTGGTACAGTCTCGCGAGCTGTCCAAACACTATCACTTAAATAATAATAAGCTCCAGTTTGTCCTTGCGATAAATGGGTTGTAAAAGTATAGGTTGAACTACTGCCAACTTGCTTCATAGGGAAAATCTGCCAGTTTCCATTGGCATCTGCAGTAAACTCTCCTGTGATATAGCCTTTGGCAGAACTGCCTGCATTCGACATGTCAACATTGAACGTTACTGCAACATTATTTTCAGAACCTAAAATCCGCAACTATCATCCAA